>DATLVW010000338.1:0-3871 GCA_035577085.1 Thermoanaerobaculia bacterium | reverse complement strand
CGAAAAGGTTGCGGTGTGCGATCGATGCGGAAACGAGCGGGGAGATGCGTTTCTCGGTGGTGTCGGCGGTGATCGGAGAGGTGGCGCCGAACGAACCGGCCACAGTCAGGTCTTTGCCTTCGGCGACGGAGATGGATACGTTTCTTTCGGAGACGTTGGTCGAGGCTTCCGCAGGCTGAATGTCGACGCGCTGGAAGATACCGAGCCGGTAAAGCCGCTGCTGCGCTTCGAGAATCGCCGTGTAACTGAATGGGTGCCCTTTCTCCAACTCGGCTGTGCGAAGGATGACGTTGTTGTTGGTGTAGGTGTTGCCGCGAACGACGACGTCGCCGAGGCTGATCTTCGGCCCTTCCGCAATCGTGTAGACGACGCGCGCCGACGCCTTATCCGTACTCACTTCCTCTCGCACGCGCACCTGCACCTCGGCGTTGCCGCGGTCGCTGTAGAACGCCTGTAGCGCGATGACGTCGTCGCGTTCGATCGTCGGACTCAGCGGGTCGCCCGGCTTCAAGGTGAGCTTCGGCAAGTCCTTCGTCGCGACCTGCTCGTTCCCCTCGATCGCCACCGATGCCACCATCGTTCGCGGCCCCTCGGTGACCGGGAAGTCGATCGTCATGCCGCCATTGCTGGCATTGAGTTTCACGCCCGGCGTGCCGACCGTCGCGTTCTGGAAGCCCTGAAGCCGGTAGTACGACTCCAGCGTGGTGCGATCGTCCGCGAGTTGCTCGTGCGTGACGCCTTGCGGCCGGCGCAGAATCGACGCGATCAATCCCTTGATTCCGCCACCCGCGGATGTCGTGACAACGCCCTGCAACTTCTTGTCGGGAATGGATGTGTTGCCCGTGAACGTGACGGCGGTGAGGTGGAACTGCTGACCCGGATTGACGTGGAAGGTCGAAGTCCAGACGTTGCCATGCAGCGACTCTTCGGTGTCGACGGTGGCGTTGTAGAAGCCGCGTTGCTGCAACGTGGTCACAATGGCCGCGGCGGCGCGTTCGATGGCATCGCCGCTGTACGGCTGATTGCGGCGGAAGGGAAGGACGCCGCCGATGGAACGGCGCGGGATGCCGGTTACTTCGACCTTCACGATCGGACCGGCGGACGCCGTGTAGTGGAGCGCAACCTTGTGTGCAGGCGCGTCATACGTGTTGCTGACGTAGCGGACGCTTGCCTTGCGGTACTCCTGACGAATCAGCCACTGCCGCATGCGATCGCCGTCGATTCGGGCCTCGTCGAGGTCGAACTTCTTGCCCGGACCGCGCTTCATCTGGCCAATGAGTTGTTGCGGCGTGAATGGAGACGTGTTGCCGTCGATGATGACGTCGCCGACCGTTGCCACCGTGCCGCGCGTGACGTGGAAGATGACGGTGGCTTTGCTCTGCACGCGGACGAATGTCGTCTCGGGATCGACGGTGGCGTCGAGATAACCGGCCCGTTTGAGCTGCTCCTGTACGGCGTCGGCACCGTGGTCGACGGCGTTCAGCGAAAGGACATCGCCGAGGTGGAAGGTCAGCGCGCGCATGGCGCGGTCGCGATCGGGTCCGGTCAGCCCTTCGAGCTCGATCGACGCAACACGGAAGTTCGTGTAAAGCGCGAAGACGACGGCGACGCCGTTCCCGGAAGGCGTGGAGTCGACGCGGATGTCGCGGAAGTTGCCGGTGGCGAAGAGGCTCTTGATTGAGCTCTGAACGTTTCGGATCGATAGCGGCTCGCCGATTTTTACGACGACGTATTGATTGAACGTGGACGTGTCGACCGACGAATCGGCGCGGAAGGTGACGCTCGTAACGATTCCCCCGGACGCTGGCGCGACGGTGGTCGTGGCGATCGAGATCGGCGGCGGCGCGGGAACGCTCGCAGCCGCGATACTCGATGACGTCAGCAGCAGGAACGGATTGCGGCCGCGCGATCCCCAGACCCAGCGCCCGTCGTAGCGCCGCCGGAACCGGGCCTGAATGTCGTACTCCTTCGAGAGCTCATCGTTCGTGAACTGGAGAACCCAGTCGGGAGTGACCTGCCACTCCAGCGAGACGCGATTCCTGGAGTCACGTGTGTTGTAGATGACGAGAATGCGGACGGTGTTGGAGATCTGCTTCTCGAAGGAGACCTTCGTGCCGGGATCGCCGGTCTTGTCGAGATCGCCGGCGTCGGGTGAGATGGCGAACGAATCGAATAGCGACAATCCGTTGGAGTTGATCAGCCGGCTGACGGACTGAAAGAGCAGCGATCGGCCGGCTGTGCCTGCGGTGAGCGGCGTGGTGGGCGTGTTGCGCGTCAACGCACCGAGTCCGAGGAGCGAGAAGAGCGTGATGTCGCTGGCGGGTGGATCGCTCGTGATTGAAGGCGTCATCCGGTCGAGCGTTCCAGTCAGCGTCACCGTCACATCGATCGGGCCGGACTCGACTTCGGAGATGCCGCCGCTCACGCGCGCTTCGAGCGCAATATCGAAAAACGGATCGATGCGGAACGGATTCTGGAAATTGATCGAGCCGCGCATGACGCGGTAGTCGATGTCCTGGAAGCGTACTTTGCCGCCTTCGTTGAGCGTGACCAGGCCAAGGATGGCGGGGTTGGCGAGCGTTCCATTGACTTCGATGTCGGCGCCGCCGGTGACATCGGCGATGTTGTTGCGGATCGCCAGCGTGTTGTCGCTGGTGAGATGAATGCGCAGGCCGACCTTGTCCTGCCATGAAGCGCTGACGACCGGGGTGACGCTGCGCCGGGCCAGCACGGCGTTGAGCAGGGCCGTGCCGATGTCGGTGTCTTTGAAGTAGAGCGCGCGATTGACGATGACGTCGCCGGTGAGGATCGAACGCTCGAGATCGCCGCTGAGGAGCAGCGTGAAGTTCGCTTCGAGCGTCAGTCCTTCGAAGTACCGGATCGCCACTTCCGTTCCCTGCATCGTGATGCGCACGCTCTTCGGCGACATCCCTTCGAGCGCAACCGATCCGCCGAGAACGATCTGTCCTCCGCCGAGCCGGAAACGGATCGAGTCGATATCGATCCGGTCTTCGCGAAACACGAGCGTGCCGGTGATGGCGTCGAGCGCTTGCGGAAATCCGGGGATGCGCGCCGAGGCGTTTTGGAATTCCGCGGTGCCGGTGAAGCGCGGCGCGGCCATCGTTCCGGCGAGGTTGCCGGCGACGACGATCTGGCCGCCGGCGCGAAGGTCGGGCACGAAGAGCTGCAACAGCGCGGCCTCGAGCGTGCCGTGCAGATCGATCTTGAGCCGCTTGGCGCCGGTCAGCTCGGCGTATCCACCAATCGCGAAGGTTGATGGCGATGCGCCGCCGAGTCCCTGGGAGAGCTCGAAGTCATCGAAGGCGAAGCGGCCATCGTGAAGGCTCAGGTGCATCGGGCGCGCCGGCGTGAACGCGTGATCCGAAACGCGGACATCGAATTCGGGGAAGGTGGCATCGACACGCAGCGTCTCGATCGAGGTCAGCTTGCCGCCGAGCTGCAGATTCATGGTCAGCTTGCCCGACGCGGGAAGCGAAGCCGTCTTCGGCGACATCGCCAGCGCTTTGGCGAGGTCGGTCACCTTCACCTCGACGAGTCCGGAAAGCGTGCCGTCGGTAGCCACGCTGCCGTTGCCGTCGACCGTCAGCACTCCGGCAGCCGATCCTTTGACGATGAGCTGACCGTTGCGGATGGCGATGTAGAGGTTCGGCGGCGGGGCGTCGGCGGGCAGATTCAGTCCGCTGAGCGTGGCCTGATTGACCGTCGCATCGAGGACGAGCTCGGGTTGTTCCAGCGTGCCGGCGCCGGTCGACGTCAGCGTGATGTTGCCGCCGAGGATGTTCGCCAGCGACGACAGCAGTTTGAGTTTCGAGAGATCGATCGACGACGACTTGATCGTGTACGAGAACTG
>DATLVW010000337.1:0-2829 GCA_035577085.1 Thermoanaerobaculia bacterium | reverse complement strand
CTCATCATCGCAATCGTCATCGGCTCGATCTTCCTGATCCGCAATCTCATCCTCACTGCAAATCCGATCGCGCCCTTTCTTTCCGCGGCGGCGCCCCATGTCGCCGGCTATCGCGCACCGTTCCTCTCCGACTATGTCTTCGAGGGACATTTCATCGACGAAAGCCTGGGAGCCTCGCTCATTGCCGCGTGCGCGCTTTCCGGCGGCGCGCTTGCGTGGATTCTCGTGGGCGTCGCGGTGCTGATGCTTCTGCTCGCCCCGTCGTCGCGCATCCTTCTGCCGTTTCTCGTCATTCCGGCGGCCCTCTCGAAGCCCCCGCGCCGGTTCACGCGCATCGTCATCGGCTTCGCCATCGTCGTGCAGCTCTTTCTCATCGTCTATTTCATCGATCGGAGTGGCGCCTTTTCGCTCCTCTCCGGCGTCGTTTCGGATTCCGAGTACCTGACGAAACAGCGCTCCTCGTACACGTCGGCGCAGACCGTCGATGCCATGCTCCCAGCGGATGCGAACGTCTTGATCGTCGGTCTCAACGAGACGTATTGGTTCGCGCATCGGGTCCGCGGCGGCGGCAATTTTGACGGCCCGCGCGTTTCGCTCTATCTCGAGGCTCCGGCACCGGAAGCGCTTTACGCCCGCCTGAAGAGTGATGGCATCACGCATGTGGCGATCATCGGGCCAACGAGTGCGGTCACGGCCGTTCCGCAAAAGCTGGCCGAGCGCGACACTTCTCTCACGCCGCAGGCGCAGCGTATGCTCGCGCAGACACTCGACCGTTTTGCCTCGAGCGTGTCGTCCCGCGGAGCAGCTACCGTATTCACCTTGCGTTAGGAGCGGCGATGGAAAGAGTCAACGGAATCGGTGGAATCTTCTTCAAGTCTGACGACGCGCCCGCATTGCGCGACTGGTATCGCAATCACCTCGGCATCCCGGTCGACGACTCGTACGGCGGCGCGTCGTTCGAGTGGCGCGAGAAGGAAAATCAGGACACCGTCGGCGTGACCGTCTGGTCGCCCTTTCCATCGACGACCAAGTACTTCGACCCTACGCGCGCACCATTCATGATCAATTACCGGGTCAGCGATCTCGACGCCATGCTCGCCCAGCTACGAAACGCCGGAGCCATCGTCGACGAGAAGATCGAAAACACCGACTATGGCCGGTTTGGCTGGGCAACCGATCCCGAGGGAAATCGTTTCGAGCTGTGGCAGCCGAAGTAGGGAGCTGGGACCGTCTCGCTGTCGGGGGTGCGCTATACTTAAAGACCCATGGCACAGGACACAATAGTGGACGTTAAGCAGGCTGTTGCCAGCGCACAGGACTATCTCCTCAGCCTCTTCCCGACACATAGTCGCGTAGAGTTGGAGGAGGTTGAACCCAGCGCGGACGGCGGTTGGCGGATTACGTTCAGCTATGAACGTGATGATCCGGATCCACTCGGCATCCGGCGCATCATGGTCGAGCAAGGAAGAGATTTCCGACTATATAAGGTAGTTACAGTGGATGCTTCGGGCAATCCCCAATCGGTGAAGATTCGCTGATTGAATCATGCCCATTGCCGATGATGCGACGCTGTTGGATGCCTACGCCGGCAAAGGCGTGCTCCTCGATTCGAATCTGCTGCTATTGCTTGTCGTCGGGACGTACGACAGGTCTCAGGTTGGCAAATTCAAGCGTTTGATCATGTTTGTTCCTGAAGACTTCGACATCCTTCGCGCTGTGGTTTCGCGTTTCCGCAACGTGTATGTGACGCCGAATACCGTCACCGAGGTCAGTAATCTCGCGGGTTCCTTCTCGGGAGATGCGCGGAAACACTGCTTCCGAGTCTTTGCCGCGACGATTCTCGCTTCCGAAGAGCTAATCGTACCCAGTGGAGACGCGGCGCAGCATTTTACGTTTGAGAAACTCGGAATCACTGATGCTGCCATGTTTAGCGTTGCAGGTAATCCTCCATTGGTTTTAACAACGGATTTTCCTCTGTCGCAGTCGTTAGCAGCCAGCGGTCTGCCGGTGATTAACTTCAATCATCTTCGGTTCCCGTACTGGAACTAATCCAGCGCCCAGCACGAATCCACGCATCTGCCCCTCACAGCAACGTGCCGCGCAGAATCAGCAGCGCGACGCCGAAGTAGATGCAAAGGCCGGTCACGTCGACGAGCGTTGCTACGAATGGCGCGGACGCGGTAGCGGGATCGAAGCCAAGTCTTCGCAGAATGAACGGCAGCATCGAGCCGGCGATCGTGCCGAAGAGCACAACGCCGATGAGTGCGAACCAGACCGTCCCCGCCACCAGCATGTAATGCACGCCGTAATCCTTCAGGTGCAACTTCTGCCACAACACGATGCGGACGAAACCGATGAACCCGAGAAGCGTACCGAGCGCGAGACCGGAAATGATCTCACGCCCGAAGACCCGGAACCAGTCGCGGAGGCGCAACTCCCGAAGCGCCAGCGAGCGAATGATCAGCGACGTCGCTTGAGAGCCTGAGTTCCCGCCGCTCGAGATGATCAGCGGTACGAAGAGCGCGAGGACAACGGCCTTTGCAATCTCCGTCTCGAAGTAGCCCATCGCAGTCGCCGTCAGCATCTCCCCGAGAAATAGGGCAGACAGCCAGCCCGCACGCTTCTTGATCATGGAGAAAACGTCGACCTGAAGGTAGGGCGCATCGAGTGCTTCCATACCGCCGAGTTTCTGAATGTCCTCCGTCGCTTCCTGCTCGGCGACGTCGAGCACGTCATCGACGGTGATGATGCCGAGCATGTGACCATCCGCGTCGGAAGACATCCAGAAACTCGGCGGCATGGAAGCGCTCGACGCGCCGTATCTGCAGG
>DATLVW010000336.1:0-3808 GCA_035577085.1 Thermoanaerobaculia bacterium | reverse complement strand
CGACGCATCAGTTGAAGGGCGATTACCCCGCCAGCGTCAAAGACTACGATCGCGTCGTCAAACACATCCTCGGCATGGCCGACGTTCTGAGCGACGGGATCATCGAGCAGTTCCCCGCGAAGTTCGCGAAGAAATAAGTCGCGTTGCGCACGGGTCCTTCCCTTCGGGTGGTGAGCCGGCCTGGCTCACTACCCTTCATTCGTTATTTGACGGCACGCGAAAAGAGGAATACCGTTTGCGTATCCGTCCAAAATGAAGTTCAAAAGAACCTGGGTGGCAAGGGAGGGGGAGGATGACTGTAAGGTTTTTCCCCGGAAGTAGAAAACAGAAGACGAGCCTGATCGAAGGCTTTCTGACGCAGCACCATGTCGCGCACGAGCTTGCGCGCCCCGAGGAGTTCACGACGAAGACGTTTCACCTCGGCACCGATCCAGCAGTCGAAGTCGATGGACGCCTGTTCATCGATCCGAACGTCGACGCGTTGAAGAAAATCTTCCACGTGGATTGACGCGGGGGTCGCGGTTCGGGAGTCGGGTGTCGGAGCCTTCGCGCTTCGGCGCTATCGGCTCCGGCGCGCTACCAATCTGAGCCAGGCTGGTAGCCAGTGCTTTTCCCACCCCCGACCCCCACTCCCCACCCCCCATTCTGGCCTGCCAGTTGCTCTCAATAACCTCGAAGTTTCGAGAGAAACTGGAGGCTCTATGCATACGAAAGCGCAGCAGGCGGGAGGCCTCGCGACCTCTGCGCTCATCCTTCTTCTGGCAGCGTCCGGTTGCTCGACCAATCACACACCAGGCGACGGGCAGCCGTCTATGGCGCCGCCTGCCGCGCCGGCATCGACGCCGGGCTCGTCCTCAGGGACGTCCGGCAATCCGCCGATGACCAGCGCATACTCGCCCGGTGCGAACGTCGATCGCGCGGAGGACGCGGCCGCCATCATGGCCTCGCATCAACGCGAGCGCTACCTCGGGCCCATCGATCCCGCCGGCGTGCAATCGGGACCGACGCCGCCCACCGGGCAGTTCATTCCGCCGTCTGCGACTGCGAATCCCGAGGTGACGGTGAACGCGTCGATCAGCTCGCCGCCGACTCCGGTTGTCATCAGCGGTCCTGATGGGGACGCCGGCCTTTTCATCGCTCCCGCAGGGACGAGCGCTGGATCGGTCGGCGGTGCCACTGCAAATGCAACGATAGCGACCACAGCCCCAACCACCAACGCCACTCTCATCACACCGACGACCGCCGCAATGACAGCAACGCCAGGCCAGTTCGCCGCGGGACCGGCAGTCACACAGTCGAATATCGGAGCAACGACGACGAACACCTCGCTGTCGCCGACGATGTCGTCTGCAGTGATTCCGTCTCCGAATCAAGCGAGCAGCTCCGCCGGAACCACGATCTCGAATATCGCGACGTCAAGCCGCCTGGCGCAGACGCCAACGATGTCGTCTGCGGCCATTCCCTCTCCGAATGTGGCTGCAAACAATACCGCCGGAACCACGATTACGAATGCCACGACGACTCCGAGTCGCGTAACGCTGACTCCGACCATGTCGTCCGCGGCGATCCCGAGTCCGAACGTCGCGGCCAATCTGCGGCAGCAAACGGTGACCGCGACCACAGCGCCGGTCACAAAGCCGGCGACAATTTCGTCCACGCGGGTTACGGCACCGGTGGCGAGCGGAAGTCTGCGAACGGGTACTGCTGCGATCGCGAACTCCGCGAAGTCATCGTCGACCGCGCGTGGCCGCGTCACGCTTCCTGTCCGCGTCGTCTCGAATACCGACGGCACCTTGACCGTGACGAATGTCTCGGCGCCGCTCGTGATTCAGAACAAGCAATAACGCCGGAAGAGACGAGAGATCAGAGAGCAGAGATCAGAGACAAGAGATCAGAGACAAGAGATTCAGAGACGACCAGAGACAAGAGATCAGAGACCGGTTCTGAATCTCTGAATCTCTGGAGGCTCTGAATTGCTTGTCTCTGATCTCTGGATCTCTGATCTCTTGTCTCTGAATCTCCGATCTCACTGCCAAATTGCGCATCCTGTGGTAGCGTAACTGCGCGCGCGGTGAATCCCAGCCTCCCCCGCGCGTGAGCCTGAGCCGGCTCCCACCTCGCTGGTCCTTCAGCCAACTCCATCCATCCGACGAGCCAAAGCGCTCAGCCAGTCAACTTTCCGGAGCCTTCCATGACGACCGTCCCCTGTGGTTTGCAATTGCAAAACGAACCTGTCTCCGCGCGCATCCTCGCGCACATCATCGTCCTGATGATCGCCGTTTCGAGCGTTGCCCTGGCTGCGCCGCCGGTGATCATCTACAACGACATTCCCAGCCCGCTTCCGGGGAATGTGCCGAGCGAAGGCTTTCAGTCGGACCACACCGCCGAGTTCGGCGAGCTCATTCAGTTCGCCGGAACGAACCGCATTCCGACGAAAGTGAATGTGGTGATGAGCTCGTTCGCGCTGCAGTCGGTCTTCACGGCACCGGGAATGTGCCCGCCCGCATCGTTGTGCAACGCGTCAGGGTTCAGCCATCCGATCACGTTGAATCTCTACAACGTCAACAACAGCGGCCTGGTTCCGGAGCCCGGAACGTTGATTGCGACGCGCACGCAGACCTTTGCGATTCCATGGCGGCCTGCGGGAGACCCGGCGTGCGGCTCGATCGCGCCGAATTTCGATCCGAATCGATGGCTTGCCGGCGACGGAAAGTGCTACACCGGCCTGGCCTTCACGATCGCGTTCGACCTCACCTCATTGGGGATCACGCTTCCGAACCAGATCATTTACGGCATCGCCTACAACACCCAGACCTTCGGCTCCGCGCCGATCGGAACGAACGGTCCCTTCGATGCACTGAACGTTGGCCTCAACACGGCCGGCCCATCGGTGGGAAGCAATCCGGGAAATTCGGATATCGCGTATCAGAACACCGACGTCGGCAATGGAGGTACAGGAACGTTCAGCGACCACACCGGCTGGACCGGTTTCAGCGTGGCCGCGAGCTTTGAGACTGCCGACACGAGCGTCGACCTCTCGATCGCGAAGACCGCACCTCCCGGAGTTTATGGAACGGGATTGCCGGTCACGTACACGATCGCCGTTCACAACTCCGGGCCGGCCGACGCCGCAGGCGTCACAGTCACCGACGTGATCCCGCCCGGCTCGACATTCAGCTCCGCAACCCCAAGTCAGGGTAGCTGCGGCGGCGCCACGAGCCTGGGCACGACAACCATAACCTGCAACCTCGGCACACTGACCAACGGCGCATCAGCAACGATCGCTCTCGTGCTCAACATGCCGCAAACGCCCGGCCAGGTGTCGAACACCGCGACCGTATCGACGACGAACCCCGACACGAACGCCGCGAACAACAGCAGCACCGCAACAGTGACCGTAGTCCCGGCATCCCAGATCCCCGCGCTCTCGGGATTCACCCTGCTGCTCCTCGGCGTAGCCATGACTCTGCTCGCGCTAATAGCACTGCGATAAGGAGTGCGGGCGTCTTCGCCCGCGGGCTCTCGGGCGTCCCGCCCGAGAGCTTGGGGGCGGGATGGCCCGATCATGTTTTCCGTGTACCGCTTCGTATCGGGCTTTCCGCGCGGGGCGGCCGGTGGCGTTAACGTTAAGCGCACGATTCATCACCGCCGGGCGAGGACGCCCGGCGGTCCGCGGGCGAGACGCCCACACTCCTGTTACGCTCCTGCGTAACATGAGACGCCTTCTCGCACTTGCCGTCCTCCTCCTCGCCGCCTGCGCCACGACGCCGAAGACCGACTACGACATCGTTCTCCGCCACGCCACGCT
>DATLVW010000335.1:0-7968 GCA_035577085.1 Thermoanaerobaculia bacterium | reverse complement strand
GCGACCTTTTCGCCGAATCCGCAAAACGTGCCTGCCAATTCGGAAGTCACCTGGAACAACACGACGGAGGACGAACATCAGCTCACGCTGAGCGACGGCAGAGTTACGCCCGTCATCTTTGCCGAGCAGTCGTCTCCCGAGTACGTCATCGTGGCGTCGATCACGTATGAATGCACGGCTCCCGACCACAAGGGAGAGAGCGGCTCGATCAATGTGGTCGCCGTACAGGACATCCCGCCATGCTGAGCCGCGGCCGTCGCTTGTCCACTTCAGCGAGAGAGGGAGAAGAGATGAATACACATGGGACCAAGCGTCTGACCATCGTATCTGCGACGTTCGCATTCGCACTGCTGCTCGCCCTCCCTCTACAAAGTCAGTCCCCGGGCACGAAGAGCGGCGCTGGAACGAAGAGCGGCGGCGGGAAGAAATCGGGGCAGGGCTCATCGGCTTCCGCCACACCGTCGACCCCGCAGATTCCGTGCGCCCGTCCCCAGCAGCCGCTCGTGAAGATCCCCGAGCTCGTTTCCAAGGGCGGCAGACTGCGCGCCACCGTCACCGCGACCAGCGAGTTCGATCGCGTCGGCACCCGTACTCCGGGCAACATCAATGGAGGGCCGGCCCAGCCCGGCGACCCCAATGCCTACACGGCCTGCTACGGACAGTGGCTCCGCGCCTTCCGCAGTCCGGACGCGGTTCCGCCGTTTCCCACGCCCGGGACAGAGGCCGCCGTCGGCGATCCGATGAACGGACCGACGCTTCGGGCGCGGGTCGGCGACGTCATCGAGCTCACCTTCCTCAACAACATCGATCCAGGGGTGTTCGGTAAGTCGATCGACAGCGGCGACGTCGGTGGGTGCGATCAGACATTCGGAGCCACCGCGGCATCGAACTATCCGGGAACCGACCCGAAGGGAGACAAGTTCCCCAACTGCTTCCACGGATCGACCACGGCCAACATCCACTTTCACGGAACGCACACGAACCCGAATTCGACCGGCGACAACGTTTTCCTGGAGATCCTCTCGTCGATGAGACTGACCGGGAAGCCGGTAGTCACCCCGGACAGCGTGAAGAAGGATTTCGACGCCTTCTTCGACCGCTGCGAAGTGGAGCTGGGGAAGGGATCGCATCGCGAGTGGCCGCGCCAATACCCCAGCGACTTTCCCACCACCACCTGGACCGACCAGCAGAAGACCGACCTCCTCAAGTTTGACGCGCAGAAGGGCGGCGGCACGCCCTTGTCACCGGTGAACGATAAGCAGATCAAAGAGGGCGCATGGCCGCAGTACTACATCGGCTCCTATCCGTACTGCTTCAAATTGCCGGCGTACCCTGATCCCGCAGCATCGACGACAAGCAGCAGCACGCACAACCACGACGGCACCGGCGAACTGGCCGGCAGCGCGGCGCGGACGCTATTGACCGAGGCACCGCACTCGCATCTTTTGCAGATGGGACAGTCGCCGGGCACCCATTGGTATCACGCCCACAAGCACGGCTCGACGGCCATCGACGTCGGCAACGGCTTCGTCGGCGCCTTCATCATCGAGGGCGCGTATGACGACGAGCTGTCGAAGTACTACAAGGCTGCCAATCCCGCCTGGAATCCGTCCGTGCTGGTCATCAACCAGTTCGGAACCTCCGTCAACCTGAAGAACCCCGGCGGTGGACAGGACAAGGGACCCGACTTCTCCGTCAACGGCCGGATCAATCCCGTCATCTCCATGCGGCCGGGCGAAGTGCAGATGTGGCGCATCGTCAACGGATCGGGCCGCGCCGGTACGTACTTCATCGCGCCGCCTCCCGGCTTCCACTGGCGCCAACTGGCGCAGGACGGCGTCCAGCTCAAGGACGTGAACTATCAGAACAGCAAAGACCACCCCTTCCTCCTGGCGGCCGGTAATCGGGCGGACATCCTCGTGCAGGCTCCCGCCGCATGCAACATCACCACGCCACCTTGCAGCTACTCGGTGCAGGTCAACAACGAGGTCGATCCGTCGGATCGCGTCGGCGCGTTCCCGATCAACCTGCTGACGGTCAATGTCTCCGGCACGGCGTTCTCTCCGGTCATGGCGTTCATCCCGACCGCTCCTGCCATGCCCGACTTCCTCAAGGACGACATTGCGGACAGCGAGGTAACCGGAACGAAGACCATCGCCTTCAACACCATCCCCCAGAACAAACCGCCCACCACGCCGGCCATCCACGAGATCAACGGGAAGCAGTTTGACGGCGAGGTTGGCGCGGTCGTGCTGTTGAACACGGTCGAGGAGTGGAAGATCACGAACGCGACGCAGGGAAACATCTCCCACCCGTTCCACATCCATATCAACCCGTTCCAAGTGACCGAGGTGTTTACTCCGAACGAAACGCTGGCCAACGGCTCGCCGAAATACGTCACCGATAAGACGGCGATGCAGCCCGGCCAGTGCTACCTCGATCCAAAGGACCCGAGCACCTGGAAACCTTGCGGCGGGAGCGGTCCCTCATCGAAGGACGCCATCTGGTGGGATGTCTTCCCGATTCCGTCCGGACTGCCAGCCACAAACGCCGACGGCACGCCGATCAACGACGCCAGCGGCGCCCAGATCGTCGTCCCCGGCTACTTCAAGATGCGCAGCCGTTTCGTCGACTACTCCGGCTACTACGTCATCCACTGCCACATCCTCGCGCACGAAGACCGCGGCATGATGACCGTCGTGGAAGTGGCTCCGCTGGCGTCACCCTACGCACATCACTGAGACGCTTCGAATCAGGCGGCGGCCAGGAGGCCGCCGCCTGGCCGAAGATCCTCGGAAGCAGCTTAGGACCTGACCCGCAAAGGACCTTATATGAGCCCGCTCCGTACGTTCGTCCTAATCCTGGTTCTCTCCTCCGGATTTGCTTCTGTGGCCTCGGGCCAGGCAGTCGACGCCTCGGTCTGCGACGTGCTCGCAAATCCGGCTTCGTTCGATGGAAAGTTCATCCGGATCAAGGGTGCGCCCGTCGTCGCGGGATTCGACGAATTCGTGATCGATGGCTCGGGTTGCAAGCCGTCCAGCGCGATCTGGTTTGCGTATCCCGAGGGGACGAAGGGGAAGGCGGGACCTGCGGCGTTCCTGTCGCTGCAACTCGCAAAGAACAGCCCGGCTGTCGCGAACGCTACCCACAGAACGGCAGTGACGCTGCAGAAGAATGGCGACTTCAAGCAGTTCGATTCATTGCTGGCGACGCAGTCAAAGGCGTCCGGAGCGTGCCTGGCCTGTCCTCGTTACACAGTCGAGGCCACGCTCGTTGGACGTCTTGACGGGGTAAGCGCGGCCGGCCTCCTGCGCGACGCGAGCGGGAAGGTGACCGGAGTGGCCGGCTTTGGCAATATGAATCTCTATCGCGCGCGCTTCGTGCTCCAGTCGGTATCCAGCGTCATCCCTCACGAGGTGAGCGACACGACCAATGCCGTCGCTGCAAGGCGTGATTCCCGAAACGCGGGAACCTCCGTCGACCCGGAGCAGGCGAAGAGAGCGATCGCTGCCTACGGCGAACCGGGAGAAGACAATGGCGTTGAGGTGAGCTTCGGCATTGCCAATGAGGTGTCGCCGGATGAAGGTGCAAAAGGCAAAAGCGCCTCCCCGGACGGGATCCTCTTCCGTGTGCGCTTCGACATGAACCGGATCGGAAAGCCGATGTTATCGAGGGCCATGGCGCACATGGGAACGCACATCGCCGATGTCCGCGGTGGTGTTCCCCTGTCCGGAGTGGACGAGGCCGAGTCGCGCGCATGGAAAGTCACGGTCAACGAATGACAGCGTGAAGGCGAATGTGCTCCGTTCTCGACGTGGGCAGCTAATTCAATGGTCCTGACGTCTCGTCGCACTCGCCTACTTGGCCAAAGACACGCGTCGTTCCGGCTCGACGACGGTTCTGACGTTGTTCGCTGGCCGAGCTGGCGGCGGACTCTTCGGTCGCCGGCGGGCGCACGGCGCGTCGAGTGCTGTCCGTCGTCGCGATGTTCGCCGGTGCCCTTGCCGGCGCGATTCTTCTCCGCTTGTTCGGTTGATCGTCGGCCGGTCTGACGTTCAATCTACATTTTCATGCGCGGCCGAACCTTCCCCAGTAGACCGCGCCGCTGATCGCGGACCAGCCGTGGCCCATCGCCGCAGGCCTTCTCTCGGGTCTAAAGTCTAAGGTGGGTTGAAGGGCTCGCCACGGCGACAGGACAGCGCCGGCACTTCAGACTTTCGACCTGACCCCACTTCGGTGGTGGCGGACTGGTCAGGCCATAAGGCGCGTCACCCTTTCGCAGAAGATGGACCGACACTGCCTCCCGGCGGCGGATGGCGTAGACAGGGACCTCCTCACCCGGTGGGTTCACAAGCGTCACGGCGAAGCCCAAGACGCGCGCGTGCCAGTCGATCGCCACGGCGACGTCCGCGACCGGGTAGACAGGATCGGACCTCGTCCATTTCATGCCTCGCTCTCGTCCCCTTTAGCGGCCTACGAGTCAGCTGCGTGGCGCGCTCCTCGAGATCTTACGTGGGGAGTTTGCGATCGAATGAGGGCCTGACATAGACATGATCGTTACGGGCTCGATGCATTCGCTCAGCGCGCCGAGCGTAACGCGTAGGCGACCCGTTCGCTCGCGTCCGAGAGCGCCGCCAGCGACGTCGAGTCGACGTACTGACGACAACTCTGCCGAATCCATTCCATCAATTGGTTGCTCGTGATTTGACAGTCGTTCATCGCCACCTGCCATGCATACGCACGTTCGTAAATTGGCGAGATGGTCTTCCATACTGCCGCTCGCAACGGAGAGGCAAGTCCGGTCGTTCCGCTCGTCGTGAGTGATCCGCGGCGTATGAGATAGTGGTACAGCGGCGCCGCGACATACGACACCTTACCCGTGAGTAGAACAAGATTAGTCAAGAGTACGTCATAGCTGACTCGAAAGCCCCCATAGTATCCGCCGAGCATTCTAAGAGAACGCGTCCGCCACAATCCGTGGTGGGGGAAGCGATAACGAAGAGCCGGAGATGAGGCGCCATCCACCATCCCTCCCTTTCTGTTATCGGATGGCCGGTGTTTCCCGTCGGCCTGCTCGACATACCACCACTGTCGGGATACAGCGAAGTCAGAGCAGTCGTGCTCGATCACCCGCAACAGTTGGGAAATGCGGTTTTCGTCACTCCAGTCGTCAGCGTCCTGGATCAGAAAGTACTCATCTGGGCTGGCGTTTAGTACCGCAGCCGTCGCGAAGTAGGGTCCATAATTGTATGGAAGAGAAATACGAACCAGGCGCCGATCATTTATATGAGCGAGCTCTCGCCACGGCGGATCCGGGTCGCCATCGTTGACCACGACCACCGTCAAATCTCGATGTCTCTGGAGCAGCAGGCTTTCAACTGCCCGCCGAACATACCGCCGCGTTTGGTAATAAGGGATACAAGCCGTGATTCGTTTTGTCATCGCGAGCCTCATGAATCAGTGAGCGTGCGCCCATTGCGATCTCGTAGACCAAAATGCATTGCGTACCAGCCAAACGAACGATGGAAGCTCCTTCTCAGTAGCTCCCGCCGAGTCCAGACGTCCCCACCGGCGACTGTTTGTAACGCCTCTTGGAATCCGTCGGGATCCCCGAGGGCATGATGTTGCATTGTTTGAAGAAGCTGGCGGTCGCTCAGGTAGAGAATCCCGAAGCGAAGATAGTTGTGGGTTTGTATCGTCCTGATCCGATCGAGAAACGGCGCACGTTCTGAGGGCGGACGGAACCGATGCCGAATGAGCAGCTCGGGTAGACAGACGACGTCAACACCCATCAGCCACATTCGCACGCTGAACTCAGGCTCCGCTGCACCATAGACCGGCATCCGATCGTCGTATCCGCCGAGGCGCGCAAACAACGCGGCAGCAATAACCGTGCACGTACAGGGAGCGACAGGAACGTACCCGCCGTGTGCTAACGGATCGCGAAGCCATCGAACGCCCAGTGAAGGGAATTCGAGCGAGCAGCCATAGCCTCGAAACGACGACTGCTGGTCGACGATCGTCCCACAAAGAACGCGATTGCGTCGTCGCGCCCGTCGTATCGCCAGATCCCAATTGAGTGGAAACTCGACGTTCGCGTCTGTGACTATGAGAGTATCCGCGTGAGCTTCTTTTGCGCCGACATTGCGTGCGTATGGAATCCCGCTCCACTGTTCCAGCCGCACGACTGTCGCCTGGAGGCCAGGCCAGGACTCGACCAATGCGCAGATGTCACCGCAACAACCATCTGAAGAGGCGTCGTCGATAATGACGATTTCGAGCGGGAATTCGTGCGAGCGGCCCGTTGCAATCGAGCGAACGGCTGCGGCAAGCCGTGCCCCTTCGTTGCGGGTCGGGATGACGACACTAAACTCCGGCTGTGGCGCCAACGCTCATCCCCTTTTCGCATTGGATCGCGCGCTGATCGCTAGAGTTGAAACCAAACCGCAGACCGCGACGGCTCCGGCCACGGCAGCGGTGGAAAGGACCGTGGCCAGCGCGACGGCATTCCCTTCAGGCGAGGAGGGCGCCTCCCTGAGACGCTCGCGCATACCGATCGCTCGCGCGAGCGAATCAGTATCCCGTCGTAGCACGGCCTGCAGATCGGGGCGTCGCAGGATCGTCTCGACGATCTTCTTCGCGTGGTCGGTCACTGATCGTCCTTATTGATGGCCACCGCAGCCAGGATCCCGGTCGTTGCGACCATCCCCATCACAGCCACGGTTCCGACGAGTGCGACCAGGGCGACAGCTTTCCCGCCGCCACTGAACGGAATTCCAGCCTGTGGCACCGCGCCCACCATGGACGCCGGTTCGAACGCTGGCAGTGGCGGAAGTGAGCCCGTCGAACCTGTGCTTCCGCTCGAGCCTGGAGGGTGTGGGTGTGGTGGATGCGGATTGGGTGGCTTGGGAGGATGCGGCTTCGGTGGTTTAGGCGTGGGTGGCGGGGGCGGTTTTGGAGTAGGTGGCTGCAACATCTTCAGAGCCGCGAGGAGTTTTGCGCCCCGCGGACTGCCAAAGCCTGTGCAGGGATCCCATCCGATCTTCGCCGTGTACTTGCCCAGCTGCGCATTGTCGTTATTGCCCTTGGTGACGTCGCGAAAGGCGTTGATCGAGACCTGCGTTTTGTACAACAGAGGATTGAGGAAAGGAACGCGGCGGCCCAGATTCTGTGAAAGCAGGGCGATAAGACCCGCCCACAGGGGAGCAACAGCGCTCGTTCCCCACGCCACTTGATCCGCGCCATTTACGCGAACCTTATAGGGACTACCTGCCGCTGCATTGCCGCTGACATCGGGTACTCCGCGTCCGCCCTTCGGCCCGGCGGGCGGTGGAACGGCGATGGCCGATTGATAGGAAGGCTTGCCGAAGATCTGGCTCACCCCTCCGCCGGTAGCGCCATCGTCATTCCAGACTTCCTCGTTCGTGATCGTCGCGCCACTTCCTTGGAGGAGCGTTCCGCCGCACGAAAGAGCGTGAGGTGCTGCCGCCGGGAAATCGACGGTCAGTTTGCCGGTACCGTCGGATGAGCCGTCGTCTCCTGCAGCGATGCAGACGGTCACGCCGAGCGAAGCGGCATCCATGAGCGTCTGTTCAAACTCACTCATAGCTTGTTGGGTCCACTTCGACTCCGCGCTGCCCCAACTGATCGAGACCGCAGCTGGCGGAACTGCGTTGTCGTGGATCGCTGCCTTCAAAGCCTCGAGAAATCCCTGATCGTCATTCTTGGCGAAGTAAACGAGTTGCCGCGCACGCGGCGCGATAGCGCCGGCGACTTCAATGTCCAGCATCACCTCGCCATCAGCCTTGGGGTCCTTGCCCGGATCATTCGAACCGCCGACGACCGAGACCGCCGTCACTGGCGGCACCGAGACGCCAATCTCGGCGAAGTACGTGTTTAGATCCTCCTTGGAGAAGCCGCCGCCCAGTTCCACGATGGCAATCGTCTGGCCATGGCCATCACCCGCAG
>DATLVW010000334.1:0-5167 GCA_035577085.1 Thermoanaerobaculia bacterium | reverse complement strand
CGAAGGTGTGACCCCACCGGCTCCTACCGGCTTGAGCGCTCTACCCGTCCTTCGCGTCTTCGCGTGAGAAAACGATAACTAACGTACAACCAGTAGTTTAGCCATCGTCGAACTAGTTCCAACGCTGATCTGCATAGGTCGAAAGCCGAACTACACAGATCCCAAGTCGAGATAAATAGTTCCCGGATCGAACTAAATAGTTCCCCCTCCGAACTAATTAGTTCCCCATCGGAACTATTTAGTTCCAAGATTGATCTATTTAGTTCCCCGATCGAACTATTTAGTTCCCAGGCCGAACTACGTAGTTCCGCGGTCCGAACTATTTAGTTCCCTGATCGAACTATCGAGTTCCGAGGTTGAGCTATTTAGTTCCGAGGCCGAACTAATTAGTTCCGAAGGCGAACTATTTAGTTCCGAGGCGGATCTTCGCATCTCCGCGGCCGATATGGCCCATCGACGGGAACGTTGGAAAACCTCCGTAACCTCCGGAGCGCCTGCCGCGTCCTGGCGATTGGAGCACAGATGTGTGCGCAAGAGTGCGAAGGCATGCCTCCGCCGCAGCCTCGGGGCGAGAGCCTGGGCCGCGCCGCGAACCGATCAGAACCAGTACGGGCGCACTGCTTCGAGCAGGCGATCCGCGGTCTGGCGGTTGCGGCGCTCGATTTCCGCTCGTGCGGGGACGGCGTTGGCAGGTAGGGGAGCGTCGTGGAATTGGGTGGGGGGCTGGCCGCCCATCACTCCGCTCCATCTGGTCAGCCATGGTTCCGGAAGGTCTTTCGGCACTGGCAGGTCATGCAGTAGAAGATAGAGGAGAGTCCAGACGCGAGGTGTTGCGCGGAACGAGTAGCCGCCGCCGAGGGTGAAGAGGACGCGGCCGCCGGTGAGCTCGTCGGCCCAGCCGAGGATGAGACGGAAGATTCGCTCGTAATCGAGAGTGGTGAGCATGAGGTCCGCGAGAGGGTCGTCGACGTGTGCATCCGCGCCGGCCTGCACGACCAGAACCGCGGGAGAGAATTGCCGGAGCGCGCGCGGGACCACCCTCTGGAGGACCTCGAGATAGCTCTCTCCTTCGGTGAACGGCTGCAGCGGAACGTTCAGTTTGTAGCCGCGTCCCAGACCCGATCCGATTTCGTGTACGTCTCCCGTGCCGGGGAAAAGGTACTGCCCCGACTCATGAAAGCTCATGGTCAGGACGCGCTTGTCCTCGTAGAGAATCTGTTGCACGCCGTCGCCGTGGTGGACGTCGATGTCGAGGTAGGCGACCCACAGTCCGCGGCGAGTCAGATGCTGGATGGCGATCGCCAGATCGTTGTAGATGCAGAAGCCGGAGGCGGTGTTGCGTTGCGCGTGGTGCAGTCCTCCTCCGAGTTGGAGCACGCGTTTGGCGCCGGCGTCGATCATGCGCGCGCCGTGGAGTGCACCGCCGACCAGCCAGCGTGCGGCGTCGTCCATGCCGGGGAAGATCGGATTGTCGGGAGTGCCGAGCCCGTATTCTTCGCAATCGGGAACGCTCTCGCCGGCGCTCAGGGCGGCGACGCGGCGTACGTAGTAGTCGGAATGGACGTCGACGATCTCGCGATGGGTGGCTTGTTTTGGCGCGACGGTCTCAACGCGGTGTCCAAGAGATCCGAGCAGGTCGAGCACCATGTCGACGCGCAACGGGCTGAACGAGTGGTCTTCTCCGAACGAGTAGTCCCGGTACGCCGGATGGTAGATCACCTCGGCCATGGTTTTTCCGCCGGCCAGACAACCTCGAATCCATCCTCCCGAAGATCGTGTGCGAGTGCGCGTGTCTCGATCGAGCCAACGCGCAGAACCGTTCGCAGCCACGGCCCCTCGGGGTGGCTGAGGATCGAATGAATGTTGACGTCGCGGTGACTGAGGAAGCTCGTCAGCCGCGCCAGCTCGCCCGGCTGATCAGGAAGCCGGACCTCCAGGCGGCCCGAAGGTTTGTCCACGCCGGTCATGCGTAGCAGCGCGTCGAGCAGATCGATGCCGGTGATGATTCCCACCACCGCGCCATCCTCCATCACTGGAAGACAGCCGATCTTGCGCTCTCGCATCCGGAACGCTGCGTCCTCGATCGGATCGGACGGATCGGCGGTCAGCGGATGGCGGCACATGACGTCCGCGATGCGGCTGGCGGGAAGATGAGGTGAAAGGGTGAATGTGCTGGTCGCCAGGCGAAGATCGCGATCCGTGACCACGCCGACGAGATGCGTTTGTTCGAGAGTATGGTCGACAACGAGCAGGTGCCGGATCTGTTTCTCATGCAGGACGCGGTAGGCGTCCTCGAGAGTCGTGTCCGGCGAAATGACAACGGCCGGACTGGTCATGACGTCGCGGACCAACATTGTGCGCTCTCCGTTAGGTATGCGTGCGCAAAAAGCGAGATCCGGACCGGCCTCCGTTGCTGAGAGGCCGTGATCCGGATCCCGCCGAGTGAGCGATGGGATTGTGTTGACTACTCCTGAGTGCCGAACTGCTTCAGATCCTCGGGTCCTTCACGGAATGCCAGCTTCTTCTTGCCCTGCACGGTGATGCGAATCTGCTCCACCACGTCGGGGTTGGCCAGCGTGGTGATGTCGCCCGTGTCGAGGGTGTTGGAAATCGCTGCCAGGACGCGGCGCATGATCTTGCCTGAACGTGTCTTGGGCATGTCCGGGACGATGTGCACGCGTCGCGGCCGCGCGATCTTGCCGATCATGGTTTCGATCGTGGCGATGACTTTGTCGCTGATCTCCTTGTTGGCAGCGTATCCGGGCTTGAGCGAGATGTAGATCTCCGGTACGCGTCCCTTGATCTCGTCGACGACGGGCACGACAGCGGCTTCGGCCACCTCCACCACGGTGAGGCACGCCGACTCGAGCTCCTTGGTGCCGAGGCGATGGCCGGCGACGTTGATGACATCATCGACGCGTCCGAGGATGCGGAAGTAACCGTCGCCTGCCTGCACGGCACCGTCGGCGGCGAAGTACGGCCAATCCTGCCATCTCTTGCTCTTCGTATCCCGGCAGTACTTCGAGTAGTACTGGCGCACGAAGCGCTCGCGGTCGCCCCAGATCGTCTGGAAGATGCCGGGCCACGGATTGCGGATGCAGATGTTGCCGGCCTTGCCGCTTCCCGCCTTGACCTCCTGATTGTTCTCGTCGTAAATCACGGGATAGATGCCCGGAACGCCCGGTCCTGCGCTGCCCGGCTTCATCTTGTCGATGGCCGGCTTGGTGCTGCAGAGGAAGCCGCCATTCTCGGTCTGCCACCAGGTGTCGACGATGACCGCTTCGGTCTTGCCGACGATGTTGTAGTACCAGCGCCACACTTCGGGCTCGATCGGCTCGCCGACCGTGGTCATGTGTTTGAAGTGGTAGTTGTACTTCATCGGTTCGTCAGGTCCGGCTTTGCGGAGTCCGCGAATCGCAGTGGGCGAGGTGTGGAAGATGTTCACGCCGAGACGCTCGGCGATTCTCCAGACTCTTCCCGCGTCCGGATAGGTTGGCAATCCCTCGTAGATCACCGACGTGGCGCCGAGAGCGAGCGGACCGTAGACGATGTACGAGTGTCCAGTGATCCAGCCGATGTCGGCCATGCACCAGTAGGTGTCGGTGGGCTGAATGTCCTGGATGTATTTGGACGTGCCGGTGACGTAGGCCAGATATCCGCCGGTGCGATGCTGGCAGCCTTTCGGTTTGCCGGTGGTGCCGCTTGTGTACATCAGAAACAGCGGCGCCTCGGAGTCCATCGGGACGGGTTCGACGATCGCGCGCTTGAAGTCTTTGAGAATTTCGTCGACGAAGAAATCGCGGTCCGGCACCATCGGCGTGGCCGAGGTGTATTTGCCCGGATAGCGCTTCCAGACGAGGACTTTGTCGATCTTCTGCCCTTCTTTTGCAGCGGTGGCGACGGCAATCTCCGCGCTGGCCTTGTGATCGATCATCTTGCCGCCGCGGTAGTAGCCGTCCATGTAGATCAGGACGTTGCTGCCGGAGTCGGCGGCGCGGAGACCGCAGGCCTCGCCGCTGAATCCGCCGAACACGACGGAGTGGATGACACCGAGGCGCGCGCAGGCGAGCATGGTGATTGGAAGCTCGGCCACCATCGGCATGTGGATGGTCACGCGGTCGCCGGCTTTGAGCCCGCAGAAGCTGCGCAGCAGTGCGGCGAATTCGTTCACGCGCACATACAGCTCCTGGTAGGTGAGCACCTGCGGTTCTTCGTCCTCAGGCTCAGGGACAAAGACGATGGCGGCCTTGTTCCGGTAGAGGTCAAGATTCCGATCGACGCAGTTGTAGGAAGCGTTGATCTTGCCGCCAACGAACCATTTCCAGAACGGCGGGTCCTGCGTGTCGAGCACCGTGTTCCAGCGCTCGTACCAGGTCAGCATGTCCGCGTACTCCTCGAAGCACTGCGGGAAGTTCTTTTCTGCGAAACGTTCGCTGACCGAAGGATCCTTCAGGTTCGCCTGCTGCACGAACTCGGGGTTTGGAGCGTAGTACTCCTCTTCCTTCCAATGGACTGCGATCTCTGACTCATCGGTATGTACAGCGTCCAGTGTGTCCTTCTCTATCGTAATCGTCATCGTTGTCTCCCTTTGATGCTGTGCGAGAGGTTTCCTCTCGATCTTTTGTAAGCGAATGGTCACCGTGCCGGGGTTCCACCTAATGCAACGGCGGGAACGCGCAGAGCGGTCGGAACGCTCGGCCGTCTGGCCAGGAATTCGAACGCCAAGGCGATAACCGACAGTACCGCTGCGGTATAGAAGGCCGCTTGATAGTTTTCGTATCGGTCAAACAACTTGCCGGCGATCTTGGGTCCGATGATTCCGGCGACGCCATACGCGGTGAACAGCAGGCCGTAGTTCATGCCGGCGTTCTTCGTGCCCCAGAAGTCCGAGGTCGTGGATGCATTCACGGAGAGCTGCGTCCCGAAACACCAGTAGACGACGAACACCATGACGTAGAGAAGTGCAACGTTGTTGCCGGTGAGATACAGGATAGGCATCGCTACGGCGGAGATGCCGATCATCAGCCGCAGCACGTTGAGGCGGCCAAGTCCGTCGGACATCCAGCCTGACAGTACGCGGCCGGCAGCACTTCCGACGGCGCCAACCACCAGGCTCATCGTCACAAGCGTCGTGCTCGGAAGATTCATGCTCTTCGCGAACGGGACC
>DATLVW010000333.1:0-2339 GCA_035577085.1 Thermoanaerobaculia bacterium | reverse complement strand
GCCGGCCGCGGATTGAACGAGATCTGCTGCGCGGCCGGATTGCGCACCACGCGCGATTCCATGGTCCCGCCGCCGAGGTTCAGGGCGACGGATTGGCCGTTGAAGATGCCGAAGGAGGGAGCGGTAACGATCGTCAGCACGCCGGTGGCCCGCTTGGCATCGACGTCATCGTCCGTCAGCTTCGCCTCGTGGAACGCGAGGAACGACGGACCCGTCTCCGGCAGTGTTTCGGGCGGCGGTGTGCGCGCGCCGCCACCTCCACCACCTCGCCTGCGCGTCGTGCTCGCGCTCGGGAACCCGAGGGACGTCATCGCGTCGATGAGGCCGGGATAGATGTGGCCTCCCTTGACATCGATGATCGTGGCATCGAGCGGGATGGCCACCGCGGAGCCGACCGATTCGATCAGGCCGTCGCGAATGATCACCGCGCCGTTGTCGATCGACGGACCACTGGCCGGATGGATCGTCCCGCCCGTGATCGCATAAACGCCCGGTGCGTCCGCAAAGCACGGCACCGAAGCAAGAAGAAGAAAAATCAGGAAACAGAGGAAACGTCTGGACATTCGTACCCCCAGCGGCGCGACATGATACGGGATGGGGTGTGGGGAGTGGGGGGTCGGGTGTAGGAGTTCGGAGTTCCGTTGCCGGTGACGCGTTGCTGGGTTGCTCGGTTACTGAATCGCTGACTCTCGACCGCGCTCCCACCCCCCACTCCCCACCCCCCACCCCCCAACATTGACTCCTCCACCCCCCTTCGCTACGCTCATCGACTCCCATGGTCCTCTTCAACTACGCCACCAAAGAGATCACCGCGAAGATCGTCTACTACGGTCCCGGCCTCTGCGGTAAGACGACGAACCTGCAGTTTGTCTATGACTCGCTGCCGTCGAACAACAAGAGCAAGATGCTTTCGCTGGCGACGAAGACCGACCGCACACTCTTCTTCGACTTCCTCCCCCTCGACCTCGGCAAGATCCGCGGCATGCGCACGAAGCTGCAGCTCTACACGGTTCCGGGGCAGGTTTACTACAACTCCACGCGCCAGCTCGTGCTCAAAGGCGCCGACGGAATCGTCTTCGTCGCCGACAGTCAGGACCACGCCACCGATGCCAATCTCGAATCGCTGCAGAACCTCGAGGACAATCTCAAACGCCAGGGCGTGCGCATCCGCGAGATTCCGCTGGTGATTCAATTCAACAAGCGCGATCTGCCGAACGTGCTGCCGGTGGCCGAGATGGTGACCGAGGTGAACAAACTGGGCGTGCCGACGTTCGAGTCGGTGGCCACGACCGGCGTCGGCGTCGAAGAGACGTTGAAGGGCATCACGCACCTCGTCCTGTCGCATCTCGTCAAGAAATACGGCCTGGAAGGTTCCGAGCCGCTCGAGCGCGAGATTCAGATTCTGAATGCCGCTCCCGCGGAAGCGCGTCCTCACGATTCGTTGTGGGATGACGATGACGTCTTCGGCGATCCGGTCCCGACCGCGAAACCCGCGGCATCATCGTCATTCGTGCTCGACGACGCGCACGGCGCGGACGATCTCCCGATGGTAGCGACGGAGCTGATCACACCCAAGCCCGCCGCCGCTGCCGCAGCGAAGCCGGCCCCGAAGGCCGCCGCGGCCACCGCGCCTCCAACGCCGGAACCATTCGACGATTTTGATTTCTACGCAACGAAACCAAAGACGGACGAGCTCGAACCGCCGACGTCCGGCCTCTCCATCCTCGGCGGCCCCGACTCGCCGTTTGGATCGCTTAGCGAACCGTCCGACGACGTGCCGATGATGTCGATCGAGATCCCGCTTCCCGAGGGGATCCTGAACTCGCTTCCCGAACTGGAAGCGCCATCCGCTGCACGCGCCGCCACCGCCTCCAAACCAACCGAGCGCCGCGCCACCGACGGCCTGGTAAAAGAAGTGACCGTCCCCCTGAACATCACCCTCGAAGAGCTCCGCCAGCACCGGAGACTGCGCCTGAAGATCACACTGGACGTGAATCTGCTTTCGTAGATTCCTGCCTCAGTCTTCCTCAGAAATGTTGCTGACAGGTGTGGCGTTGTCCGAACCGCCGAAGGCCACTTCTGCCTTCAGGCTTCAGATTTCAGCCTTCCAACGGAGGAGTGGTCGAGTGGTTTAAGGCAGCGGTCTTGAAAACCGCCGTACCGGAAACGGTACCGTGGGTTCGAATCCCACCTCCTCCGCCAAATCGCGAGTCTTAGCTGCTTGCTTGATGACATGGTAGGGTCCGCGAAGCCCGAACCCCGTCTTATCGGCGGTCCTGCGACCCAAAATCCGGATGCGCGCGATTGCGGCCGAACGGCCGTATACTCATACGTACTCA
>DATLVW010000332.1:0-3590 GCA_035577085.1 Thermoanaerobaculia bacterium | reverse complement strand
TCATGGAAGGCGGCGACATCCTCGAGCCGCTCCGCGATCGCATCGTCGGCCGCGTCTCGCAGGAAGACATCTACGATCCGCTCACCGGCGACCTTCTCGCGTCGCAGAATGACGAGATCACCGACGAGCTGGCCAACTCCATCCAGGAAGCCGGCATCGAGCAGGTCAAGATCCGTTCGGGTCTGACGTGCGAAACCCGCCGCGGCATCTGTCGCCGCTGCTACGGCCGCAACCTGGCTAGCGGCAAGATGGTCGAGATCGGCGAAGCGGTCGGCGTTATCGCCGCCGAGTCGATCGGCGAGCCGGGCACGCAGCTCACGATGCGTACCTTCCACGTCGGCGGTACCGCATCACGCGTTTCCGAGCAGTCGAAGCACGAAGCGACCAACCCCGGAAAGATTCAGTTCATCAACGTCTCCACCGTCACGAACAAGAACGGCGATCTCGTCGTCATCAATCGTAACGGCAAGCTGTTGATCATGGACGATGCGCCCATCAAGAAGCTCAAGAAGGGCGACAGTGCGGTGCTCGACACGACCGGTCGCGAGAAGGAGCGTTACGCGCTCGTCTACGGTTCCACTCTGAAGGTTCACGACGGACAGCACGTCGAAGCCGGCACCCAGCTCGTCGAGTGGGATCCGTTCACCTCGGCGATTCTCACCGAGGTCGGCGGCAAGGTTACGTTCAAGGACATCGTCGAAGGCGAGAACGTCCGCGAAGAGACCGACCGCGTCACTGGTCTCACGCAGATGGTCATCGTCGAGTCGGCCACTGCTGAGAAGCGCACGCCGACCATCACCATCAAATCGAAGAAGGGCGAGGAGAAGCGTTACCTGCTTCCCACCGGCGCCCACGTCATGGTGCAGAACGGCAACGAGGTCTACCCGGGCGACATCCTGGCCAAGATCCCGCGCGCCACGACCAAGACGAAGGACATCACGGGCGGTCTGCCGCGCGTCGTCGAGCTGTTCGAAGCCCGGCATCCGCGCGACAAGGCTGTCATCTCCGAGGTTGAGGGAACGGTGCATCACGGTCCGGTGGTCAAGGGCATGCGCCGCGTCATCATCGAGACCGACGAAGGCACGCGCCACGAGTACAGCGTTCCGCGCTCCGTGCACGTCAACGTGCAGGAAGGCGAGCGCGTTCGCGCCGGCGACCCGCTCATCGACGGTCCGATCGATCCGCACGACGTCCTGGCGGTCCTCGGTATCCGCGAGCTGCAGCGCTACCTGGTCGACAAGATCCAGGAGGTCTACCGCTCGCAGTCGGTTGCCATCAACGACAAGCACATCGAAGTCATCTGCCGTCAGATGCTGCGGTCTGTCCGTGTGACGAGAGTCGGCGATACGGACTTCCTCGTGGACGAGCAGGTCGATCGCTTCCGCTTCATGGAAGAGAACGAGAAGGTGATGAACCGCGGCGGCGAGCCCGCCGACGGCACCCCACTCCTCCTCGGCATCACCAAAGCCTCGCTCTCGACGGACAGCTTCATCTCCGCCGCCTCATTCCAGGAGACCACAAGGGTTCTCACCGAAGCCAGCATCGCCGGCCGAGTCGACCACCTGCGCGGCCTCAAGGAAAACGTCATCGTCGGGAGACTCATCCCCGCCGGCACCGGAATGCCCGTCTACCGCGAGGTCTACCTCGAGAAAGACGAGCCCGTCCCGGTCCAGCCCAACCTCGAAGACCTCCTCCGCGCCGAGACAGACAACGAGGACGAGGAAGCGCTTTCTCTGGCCGACTTTGACGACGAGCAGTAGGTTCTCATCGCATTCGTACCAACGTGAGCGGGCGGCCGAAAGGCCGCCCGTTTTGTTGATGCCCGTCTCCAACCCTCGTGGAGTCCTTGTCTGCGCGCTCCCTCCGAGGGATCCTCTGTGGATGTCACAACCACAGATACTCCTGGATTCTGTGCGCGACGGCGTACGCGCAAAGCACTACAGCCTCCGCACGGAAGAGGCATACGTGTCGTGGATTCGCCGCTCCTCCTCTGCCAAGAAGCACCCCTCTGCTATGGGAACCGAAGAGGTCAATCAGTTCCTAACCTCACTGGCCGTCGAGCGGAAGGTCAGCGCGGTGGACGCAGAATCAGGCACTGAGTGCAATCCTCTTTCTATACAGAGTCCTCTCGTGTCGCCTGCTCGGCCAGCGGCTTCGCCACACGCTCCTCCTCCAGGATCGTCGCGGCGGCGTCGAATTTTACGTCATGGACCAAGCGGTCGATGACCACGCGCTTGGCGAAATGGCAGAGCGCCGGGGAGAATCCGCCTGGGTCCCCGGTCGCCGGGTAGAGGTTCCCGATGCATGGCCCTCCGCAGAAGTGCCTGAGCTTGCATGTCGAACAGACCGCCTTTTTCGTTGGGCTAGTGATGCGGTTCATCTCCTCGGCCAGAGGCGTATCGACCACTTCGGTGAGCCGCTGGCTCAACAAGTTCCCAAGCTTGAAACGTGGGAAGTACGTCCCTTGGCATGGGTAGCAGTCCCCTTCCGGTCCAATGCCGATCGTTGTGTTCGCCGCTCCGCAGCGATCTCGCAGTTCGATTGCGGTCTTGGGCGGCACCGGGATGGCTCCACCCGTGCCCTCAAGGCCAGTGCGCTGAAGGCGACGCATCGATTCGATGGTCGGCATCTGGGTGAATTCGTCGTCGGCATCGGATCGCGGACATCGAGCCGCGACGAAGTGGAAGAAGCCATTCGCGGCGCAGTAGGCACGGACCTCCTTGAGATCCTCTTCGTTGAACGCCGTCGCGACGGAGCTGATCTGGACTTTATTCGCCCATCCGTTCTTGATCAAGTAGTCAATGTTCTTCTGGAACTTATCCACGCGAAAGCCTATGCGTTCACCGCAGTCGCCGTGCAGACGATCGCAGCTGACGCAGAAGCTGTTCACCTTGCGGAGCGTCTCGAGATCGAGCCGAGAGAACTCGGACATCCCGTTGCTCATGAGGTCAATGACGGTGTCCTCGCTGAAAGCCCGAATGTGCTCGATCACCGCTGCAAGATCCCGATAGAGCAAAGGCTCGCCACCGGTAAGCTTGATCTCCTTGGCGACCGGAAGAATCTTGTCGAGAATCACTTTCATCTGCTCGAGCGGCAGATCGTGAACGTTCCTTCGCTGCTCGACATTGAAACAGTAGGTGCAGTTCAGATTGCATCGATTGGTGAGCTGTAAGTAGAAGATCTTACGTCTGATCGAGTAAGTCCGCTCCGGATCGATCGCGCGCTTGTCGGGCTCGCGATCCAGAAACTCGAGCAGGTCGAGCTCGGCGCAGAACGCGTCGAAATCAGTGACGTCTTCATCGAACAGGCGCGCATGGCAGGCTTCGCGCGTGCCGCACTCGAGCAGGAGGTCGAAGAACTGCTTGCCGGTCTCGTTGATGAGTATCGGGCGTACCTTGGCGACGCTCAGAACGAGGTAATGGCCATCCTCGATCCGATGAATGTAGAAGTTGTCATCCGAACAGAGGTCGGCATACGAGTCGTCCCCCGGGGCGGTCGCGGTGTCGCACGTTGAGCGGCTATCCTCCGACATCGAACCTCCTCGTGCGCACCAAGGTCATTCTCCCAACGAAGGGCGCATCTCATCCAAG
>DATLVW010000331.1:0-4694 GCA_035577085.1 Thermoanaerobaculia bacterium | reverse complement strand
CGTTCAACGCGGACGGAGCGGCTCTTCACTACTCCACCTACCTGGGGGGCTCCGCCGATGATGCGTACGTTCGCTTGGATGGCGCCGGGAACGCGTACGTGGCCGGCACCGCCTACTCCGTCAACTTCCAGACAACGGCCGGCGCCTACCAGACCCAGCTCCGCGGCCCCTCTGACGGCTTTCTCACGAAGCTCGACCCGAACGGCGCGGTCGTCTTTTCCACCTTCATCGGCGGGACGAATCGGGACGCCATTACCGGCCTCGACGTCCGGAACGGAGCGCTGTACGTCACCGGCGTTACGAGTAGTTCCGACTTTCCCACGCGCAATCCGCTGACGGCGGCGGCGCCCGGAGCCAATTCGTCCTTTGCCGTGAAGTTCACAGCCGGCGGGGAGCTTGTCTATTCGACCTATCTGGGCGACGGCGTCAACCCGGACGTCTCCTTGATTGCCGTGAACAGCCGCGGCGAAGCCTTCGTCCTCTTCCCGGTGGAGAAGAATGTTCTGCCGTCGAAAGACGCCATCCAGCCTACGCTCCGCGGCGCGCCGGACCTCTACCTCCTGCAGCTCGACGCCAACGGTTCCACGCTGCAATTCGCGACCTACTTCGGGGGCTCGGACAACGAAGTTGCCGGCGGCCTGACCGTCGACAGCAGTGACCGTGTCGTCATCGCCGGCCGCACAAGCTCCACAGACCTGCCGCTCGCCCACGCCGCCCAGGCTCAATACGCAGGAGGAACCTCCGAAGCCTTCGTCGCCGCCTTCCAGGTCACCCCGCTCCCCCCGCCGAAACGGCGCGCTGTGCAGCACTGAGCAGAGAAAGTCAGGTCGAACCTCGAAAAGTAGACGTCGGAGGGAAAAGCCGGGGTCGTACTTGGAAGATCCACTTAACGGTAACACCGGTCGCCTCGCTGGAGTGTGGGCCAGAGCAACGTTAAGTCAATTTTCGAGATACGACCCCGATTACACTCTCTGGTATGTCCGGTCACATCACCTGCGGGTTGCCTTTGCCACCTTGACGGCGCGGCGAACTAGCTCACTGTCACCAGCAACGCGGGCATAGAAGGCATTACGTCGCGAGCGTTCCATGCGTCGAACAGCGCCAATCCGGTCCGCGCGTTCGACATCGTTTGCACTTTCGGAATACATTTGTTCGACCTCTTGGAGGTCATCGACATCGCCAAACCTGCCCACGTATGCAATCGCATAACTTTGCAACCACGGATCTCTGTTTCGGTCGCTCCCCCAAACGCGACAGAGGTGAAGAGCGCGATCGTTCACGGAGTCGCGCGCTAGAAACCATCGCAACACTTGGAACAACTGGTAGTCGTAGATAGCGTCTTCGCTGCCCAAGTACTCCGCCATAGCGTCCAACTCTTCGACTTCAAGATCGACGTCGGCGAGATAGTGCAGGATCGCTTCGGTTTCTTCCGGTTTTCCCCTCAAGGTTTCCAGGCAATAGGCTACTGCTACTCTGGATTCGACTTTTCCCAATCGGACGAGAAGGTAGTGGAAGAGTGTCGCGTCGAATGACTCCGGAGCGTCTACGAAGTAATCTTCGAATGCTCTCTCGAGCACTGGTGACGGAGGGTCGTCAGCATCCGCAAGAGCTGAGACAATCTCGGCCGGTCGAAGGTAGGGTGAATCCGGGCTTTCTCGGAGCTCCCGAGCCAGGCGCGAGTTGAGCTCGTTGATGAGATCGGCCACTCCATCAAATGTTGAACGGGCCTCAGTTTTGGTGAGAATTTTCGTCTTCCCGCTTTGCGGCGTCAGACCCCTTTGAAAGAGGTGCTTCTTAGATCGGCAATTGCTCGCCTGGCTTCCAGCTTACCCGAGCAGAAAATTCGAATGTCGTCGACGTATCGAAGATGCCCGTATCCGTCCCGGACCAACCTACGATCGAAGGAAGCCAAGTAGAGTTTTGCGAGAATGTCGCTCGCTGAGTAGCCCTGAGGAATACCCTCATCTCGGGGAGAGGACCATTTTCGTAATGACTCCTGCAGCAGCGTGAGGTCGTCTTCGTCTACCGCGAGCCGTCTCAGTTCGACAATCAGCTTCTGAATCGAAATGTTGTCGTAGAAACCCGTGATGTCAGTCACCACAACGTGCGTAACTCCGCGCTTCAGCGCGGCCAAAGACTTGATGCGCCACTCACGCCAAACAGTAAAGTCGTGTTTGGTCCACTGGATCGACGATGGATCGGGCGACATCCGATACGCGATGTCCACCTTACCCTCGGTTGAAAGAAGATCCGCATGAATCTTGGCGTATGCGCGTCCCACCAAGCATGAATAGACGACAGCGTCCTCGGGTTCCAGAACCGTTCCGGGCCGAATCATGAATCCTGGTTTCGGAACCGCGCAGCGACGGGCAGATTGCGCGTGATATCCAGCGTCAACGCGGGTCGAAATGTCACTCAACCAACCCCCAAGGTCGTTTTCGATCCACGTGACCATTGCCGGATGATCAACAAAGCAACGATCATCCAGATCTCGTCTATATCGCCGCCATGCGAGCGTTAGCTCTTCGATGTCAAAGTGCACGTCGCGATTGTACGGGAATGTTACAGTCGATGCTCCGCGAGGCGACCTAAGGATGGGCTCCTGATGGTTCCAACTTCGAGTGAGGAGCGTACCAGACGATGTCTCCGCGCCTCACGTTCGCTTTCGACCCGACCCAACGTCCACAGACGCGCATACCGCGCACGAGCCTGATGATGGCCGCATGCGCATCGAGAGAAGTGAGCCTTACCAAGGTCAGATTCCGCCAGTAGTTCCTGGCTCGCTCGACACGCGGGCAGCGTTCAAACGCTCCGCAACTTGTTCCCTGAGTTCGGTAATCCGCTCGGCCGATTGCGCGTCGTCGAGACGCACGGCCCGTTCTTCGAGTCGGCGCAGTTCAACATCAATGCGAATACAGACAGTCCGAAACTTGAAGATCTCGGCATCGTCTTTGGGCAGTTGAAGCGCTTGTAGCTGTTGAACTCGAAAGCTGATTCGGCTCAACTCATCTGTTAGTGCGACCTCAGGCACGACATCCCTGAAGTCTGATGCCCTCTCGCTCACGTTCGAAGTTAGCGCAACGGCAACCGAAGCTTTCGCCGGGGTATGATCAATCCCCTCAGACGACTCACCATTCAAAATTGACGGCCCCGGAGCGCCACGTGTGGACTTGCGTTTGCGAGGACGCTCGGCCTTTCGCTGAGCTGCCAAGAACGTAATGCGTCGAGCCAACTCCTCTCGAAGCACCGCCATTCGGCCACGATATACGATATGCGGATAATACGTCAGATCAAACGGTATGTCCTCAACCTCGCTGGTGATAAGAATAACCTTCTTCCCAAGCGCATGCGCATAACCTACCTCGTAGAATACATTCGGATTTCGACCAGTCATCTCAGCAACGATCAGGTCTGCACTTCGAATCTCGTCATACACGCGCTGCAGGATAGTTTCCTGATAAATCTGTTCGTCGACACGCTGGGCGTGAGCGCCGGCATCTAAGCAGGCTTGCTTGATCGCGAGAAGGTAGACGTCGTTGAAGGCGGCATCAAACGGCATGAGAACAAAAACGACTGGCTTCTTCCCCATCTGTCGGATTCTATCGCCAATCATTCCGCAGAACTAACGTTTGATTGGTGCGCCACGGCACCTCCGACCAGAACCCTCTGCTAAGCCAAAGCTCCCAAAACAGCATCTCATAACCGAAGCACCACACCCGTTAACTGCGAACAGTTAAATCAGGAATGCAAGATCCACCCTTCGCCTGCAGCGTGGGCGCTGGACCCCAAGCTTCAACCGAAGGTGTGATCTCGAAGACGCGGAAGGCTCCTGAGACGAAACTCAAGCTCGTGAAGGCGTAGAATCTCCGCATGCTACCTACAAGACCTGAATCTATATGGCATGCAAAGGTCGGCAAGAGCGGCGGCGTCACCGCCTACACCTTCGATCAGCTGATGAAAGCGATCCACGAGAGCGGCGAGGTGAACAGTCACACTCCTCTCTCGGTTCCTGCCAATCCGAATGTCTTTAAACCCGCGGGCGAATGGCCAGCGTTCCAGAAGAAGTTCGGAACCACACCGTGGAAGGTAAGAATCAACGGCGCCGAATACATAGCGCGCGGAAATGTTGAGCTAAGAGAGTGGGCTGGTTCGAAACGGATCGCGCCGGATACTGAGATTTTTGATGATTACCAAGAAGAGTGGGTGAAGGCGGGAAGTCTGACCGAATTGAAGGGCGCTTTTAACGCCGGATGTCTTGGGTCGTTTCTATTGGGACTTCGGTAACTCGGGTCATCCCGAGCGGTCTACCATCGGCAGGCCTTGAGCGAACGGTGGTGGAGCTGTGCACCGAGGAAAACGCCCGCGGCCCTACAAAAACCGCGGATACCTCCGCGGCATCGCTTCGTGCAACAGCTCGTACACGCACTCGAAGATCGTTTCGCGGTTGGGCTTTGACCAGTAGTCGCCGTCGGAGCCGTAGGCGGGGCGGTGTTCTTTGGCGGGGAGGGTGCGGGGTTCGGAATCGAGGTAGTCGTAGCCCCGGTCGCGTTCCAGGACGTTTTGCATCATGAAGGCGGTGGCGCCTCCGGGGACGTCTTCGTCGATGAAGACGACGCGGCTCGTTTTCTTGAGCGACTCGACGATTACGCCGCGCACGTCGAAGGGGAGCAGCGTCTGGACGTCGATCACCTCGG
>DATLVW010000330.1:0-3162 GCA_035577085.1 Thermoanaerobaculia bacterium | reverse complement strand
CTGGCTCTTTCTCCGACCCCCGACGCCCGAAAAGCGACACCCGCACCGGCTCTTTCTCCTACCCCCGACCCCCGACTCCCCACACCCTCGAAACAAAGTTATCCTAAGTCACACAAAAGTTATTACAATGGCACCAGAGATGCACTTCAGCCGCTCAGCCATGTCCCCCCTTCGCAATCTTCTCCTCCTCGCACTCGCGGGCGCGTTTGCCGCTCCAGCGTTTGGCGCAGCGCGCCTCACGTACTACAGCAACGGGGTTCTCATCCCGGTGGCATGGCCTGACAGCTCCTTCCCGATTCGCTACGCGATCGATCGGCGCGTCGTGAACGCAGTTCCGCAGGCCGCGGCGATGCTTGACCGCGCAGCGAAGGATTGGGCAGCCGTTCCCGGCACGAACCTCGGCTTTCAGTCGCTCGGCACCGTCGACGGCGCTAGCGCGGGCAAAGACGGCCGCAACACCGTCTCGATGGCCGACGATCTCTTCGCCGATCAGAAGTTCATCGCTCTGACGACGAACTGGTATGACGACCAAGGCCAGATCATCGAAGCCGACATGCAGATCGATCCGACGGCGGTCTCCGGCGGCTACAACGTGCAGCAGCTCGTCGAGCACGAGATGGGTCACGTCCTCGGGCTCGATCACTCCGCCGTACTGTCATCGATCATGTATCCCTATGTCGGAACCGGAGCGAATGCCGTGGCTCTCGACAGCGATGACCGCATCGCCATCTCCTCGGCCTACGCCGCAGCGAAACCTGCCGTGGGCGGCACGCTGGAAGGGCGGGTCTTCGGTGACAACGGCGGCATTTTCGCTGCGCAGGTCGTGGCAGTGAATGATCAGGGCCAAGCGGTCGCAACGGCACTGTCGGACAAGAGCGGCAACTTCACTCTGCCCGGCATTCCTGATGGAACCTACCGCATCTACGCAGAGCCGCTCGATGGCCCGGTCAATGTGCAGAATCTTGCCGGTTTCTGGCAGAGCGCAAAGGTGACGTCCTTTCCGACGCATTTCGCCGACGGCGGAGCTCTCCGCGTCGAAAGCGGCCACATCTACGGGAACATCAGTGTGAATGGCTCCGGTGTAGTCACGCTGAATCCGAAGTGGATCGGTGCCTGGGCTCCGGGCGGCGACAGCGCCTCGCTTCAAGCCATGCCCGCAATTCTTCACGCGGGCAGCACGACGACCCTCGGCGTCGGTGGCGACGGATTCATCAGCGGGATGACGACGTTCGATGTGCCCAGTTCCGGCTTCCATCGCATCTCCGATTTCAAATGGGCCGGCAACTACGTCAGCGCTACGTTCCAGATCGATGCGGCGACGCCGGCCGGATCATTGGTTGTGATGGTGAAGAGCGGTAATGACACGGCCGCACTGACCGGCGCGCTCCGCGTCGAGCCTTCCACCCGCTCCCGCGGCGTGAAAAAGGGCTGACGTATAATCCTCCGAACCAACCAACGGAGGATCCTCATGAAGCTTCGTCATCTCGTGCTCGTTGCCGTAGTGTGTGCGTTCTCACTTCCTCTCCTTGCGGCCCCGCTGGCGAAAGCCGGAAGGTGGCAGAGCACCATCAAGATGGAAATGTCGGGCATGCCGGGGAAGATGCCGCCGCAGACCTTCGCCACCTGTCTCACCAAAGAACAGGCAGAGAACGCCGAAAACCTGATCCCGAAGTCGGGCGACAAACGCGGCGGCTGCACCTACACCGACGTGAAAGTCGACGGCAGCACGCTGTCCTGGAAGATGACCTGCGCAAAAACAGGAATGACCGGCAGCGGCACAATGACGTATCACGGCGAATCGTACGAAGGCTCGATGGAGATGAAAATGCAGGACCGCGACATCTCCGCGACATACACCGGCAAGTACGTGGGCGAGTGCGATGGAACTGAGATGAAGTGAGAGGCAATTGACAATTGATAATTGACAACGACGGCCGCGATCACGCGTTCGGTCGCAGCGCCAGCTAGCCTTCGCTTACGCGTTCAACCAGAAGTAGTAGCGAGTGGTTTCGCGCGGAGGCGCAGGTTTCTTCGCGCCGCCGCGTGAAACGCTTCTCCAGTCAGTATCACTCATCGCCGCCTCGGAGTTTTGGTCGTGTCAGGCGGCAGGTAGTTTTCGCCGGTCACGACTTTCCTGCCGGTTCTGGCTTCGAGTTCCAGTCGTGCGCGCTTTGCGATCTTTCCGCCGGTCTTTGCGGCGACCTTGTTTTCGTCCATGCCTGTGGCTGCATCTGTCTCGGCAATCTGGCGCGTGGAGAGCTCCGCCAGAGCGGTGAAGATCAATTCGGCCTCGCTCATGTGGTCACGCAGGTTCTGTTTTTTAAGACCTTTGATGGCCTTATGATCCTTAACCGTCACGCCGGACCACTCCTGATGGATGACGTTGGTGAGAATGGCGTACTCCTGCCCCTTCTTGACATCGTGGTTCGCCCAGTAGTCGGTGAGCTTGTTGCGGGTTTCCTGGCCGTTCATCCTCTGCTGAATCCATTTTTCGCTGCGTCCATGTTTCTGCCAGGTCTCGCGCGCGCGATCGAGCGCACGAGCGGGGTCGGACATCTCCTGCATCCGCTCGTAGCCGACTTTGGCGAGCCAGACCTTGATAGGCTCGGCTCGGGGGCTGGGAACGCTCTGGACAAGACGCAGCAGAGTCTCGGCGCTCGCGACGTCGGTGAGGCGCATCTTGCCGTCATTGGCTGGCAATTTGAACTGGTGACAATCTGTCACCAGTTGACTTCCCTCCTTTTTCAAACGCTCTCGGAGTTTGTTCCAGTACTTTCTGGCCGTCTGGTAGTCCGGCTGCTGCGTCAGAACTTGGATGATGTCAACGACCGAAAACAACCATGTTTCGGTCTCGTCGTCGTACAAACGGCGGATTTCGCGTTCCTCGAATACAGCAGGCAGGAATTTCATGGGGCAGCTCGTTCCATCCGCAGGCAGTTTCAATCAGTATAGCCATCTCGCTGCGGACGGCCTGGCGTGGTTTCACGCGGAGACGCGGGGGACGGGGAGAGAACCCTCCGCGATCTCCGCGTCTCCGCGTGAAACGCTTCTAACCCTCGTTCTCCTCACGCTTGCGCGCGTAAACGAGCTGGGCGCCCAATAACAGCATTCCAAGGTCGCGAAGAACATCGACTTTCATGTCGAAGATGCGCTGCTCGTGTG
>DATLVW010000329.1:0-3239 GCA_035577085.1 Thermoanaerobaculia bacterium | reverse complement strand
AGCACGCCTACGGTCATCTGATCGTCGTCCTCGTTCGTGAAGCGAAGCGCCGCCGTGCGGTCGGTGGGATCGTGATCGACAGGGACGGCGCGTTGTTTTGCGCGGAGCTCTTTCGTCTGATCGTCGCCGCGCCACGTGACGCAGGGCGAGATGATGTTGAGGAAGGCGAAGCCGTGATGCGAAATGGCCAGCTTCATCAGCTCGGTTGTTCCTTTCACATCGCCGGAGAAGGCGCGCGCGACCCAGGAAGCGCCGAGGGAGATGGCCAGGCCGCAGGGATCGACAGAAACCTCGGGGTTGCCGTACAGCGTCGACTTCGTCTTATCGCCGGACGGCGTTGTCGGCGCGGCCTGACCTTTCGTCAGCCCGTAGATTTCGTTGTCCATCATGAAGTACGCGATATCCACGTTGCGCCGCGCGGCGTGCATGAAGTGATTGCCGCCGATGGCGATGCCGTCGCCGTCGCCGCCGACTGCGAGGACGGTGAGGTTCGGACGCGCCAGCTTGACGCCCGTTGCGATCGGCAACGCGCGCCCATGCAGCGAGTTGAAGCCGTAGGTATCGACATAGCCGGGAAGGCGCGACGAGCATCCGATGCCCGACACGACGACCGTTTCATGCGGTTCGCGGTGCAGATCGGCGAGCGCGCGATAAACGGAGTTGAGAACCGCGAAGTCGCCGCAACCGGGACACCACACCGGCTTCAGATCGCTTTTGTAATCATTGGGTGAATACGGTGAGCAAGTCATACGGCCACCTCCTGCGAGCGGTTCGTGAGGATGCGTTGCAATTCGTTTTCGACTTCGGATGCGGCCAGGTTCTTTCCTCCGGAGCGGGAGTAGACCGTCGTCTTCCATCGCGGCAGATCGACCTGCGTGCGCAGATGTTGTGTGAACTGGGCGGCGTAGCTGACTTCAACGACGAGGATTGCTTCGCAGGAGTCGATGAACACCTGCAGGTCGTGCGATGGCAGCGGCGTGATCATCCGCGGTGCGAAGACGCCGATGCGATCGCTTTCTTTCATGTGAGCGAGCGCCTCGCGCACGACGCCGGTCGACGATCCCCAGCAGAGGATTCCGATCTCCGGCTTCTTCGCGCCGAAGCGATCGAACATCTTGTAGCGGTCGGCGATCGCGGCGAGCTTGCGATACCGCTTCGCGTTCATCTCTTCATGGACAGCGAACGACGATTTGGGCCGTCCCTGTTCGTCGTGCTCCAGTCCATTCGTCTGGTACATGCCGCCGGCGATGCCGGGCACGCTCATCGGCGAGACGCCGTTCGCGCTGTTGCGGTAGCGCCGGTACTCCTCCAGTTCGTCAGGCTTGGCGATGTGGCGATCGTGGACTTCGTGCTCGAGCACGCCGGCCATGATGGTCTCGCGCCGCTGTGCGATCGACTGATCCGTCAGCACGATCACCGGCAACTGATACTCCTCGGCGATGTTGAACGCATCGACCGTAGCGTGGAACGAGCTCTCGACGTCGGTGCAGGCGATGACGACACGCGGCGTGTCGCCGTGGCTTCCGTAGACCGCGTGGAAAAGATCCGATTGTTCGCTTGCCGTCGGCAAGCCGGTCGATGGTCCGCCGCGCTGCACATTGACGATCACCGCCGGAACCTCGGCCATCGAAGAGAGCCCGAGCAGCTCGGACATCAGCGAGAGTCCGGGCCCCGAGGTTGCGGTCATTGCTTTGGCGCCGGCGAAGGACGCGCCGATCACGGCTCCGATCGCCGACAACTCATCCTCGGTCTGCAGCGATGATCCGCCCAGCTTCGGCAGCCATTCGGCCAGGAAGTGCAGGATCTCCGACGAGGGCGTGATCGGGTAACCGGCGAAGAAGCGGCAGCCCGCGTGGATCGCCGCAAACGCCGACGCCTCGTTCCCGGACATCAGAAGCTTCGGCTCGGAGTAGGTGTACTCGAGGCGCTCTTTGCCATCCTGCGGCAGCGTCTCTTCCTGCATCACGCCGCGGTCGAAGGCACGAAGGTTCGCGTCGATCACGGCTGCCGGTTTCTTCGCGAAGCGGCGTGAGATCGCGTGGCGGGTGACATCGAGCGAGAGTCCGTAGCGCGCCGTGACGAGACCGACAGCGATGACGTTCTTCGATTTCGGTGCGCCCGCTTCTTTTGCCAGCGCTGCGAACGGCACGGCGTGGCAGGTTCGCGACGACAGCTCCTCGGGCGGCGCGTCGCCTGATTCGTGAAAGATCACGGCGTCGGGCGCGAGGAGCAGCTCATTCCTGAAGCGGGCGAAGTCGGCCCAGCTGAACACAACCAGCACATCGACCGTGTCGCCTTGCGCGTAAATGGGCTTGCTGCTGACGCGAACCGTCGACGACGATTCGCCGCCGCGGATCTGCGGCCCATACGCCTCCGTCTTGATTACCTGCAAGCCCTCGGTGGCACAAACCCCGGCAATGATGTCGCCGGCCGTCACCGCTCCATCGCCTCCAGCCCCGACAAACGCAAACGTCAAATCGTGCATAACGCGTCTCCTCGAATTACGACTGCGAGGATGGCCGAGGGGCTAACTTCGAGGAATGCGGAGTGTCACGTACGCTGGTGATGAGTGTCACGACTGGCGGTTTTTGAAGAAGAAGGCAACCACAGAGACACAGAGATCACAGAGATGAACCCGTGCCCTCTGTGTCTCTGTGGTGAGACTCAGGAAGTCGCCATCACAACGCCAGGTGACAACTGTCACGACCCCATGTCCGAGGGTTCGTTACCGTCGCTGAGACCATGTCTCAGCTTGCGATGAATCACTCAGGACTCGAGGAAGGCGAAACGAAATTCGCCGGGCGGCCGCTGCTTCTTGTTGGCAATCCGAACGTCGGCAAGTCGCTCCTCTTCACGCGGCTCACCAATCATTACGTCACCGTATCGAACTATCCCGGGACGACCGTGGAGATGACGACGGCGGTGGCGGAGATCGGCGACGAGAAGCGCTCCATCATCGATACGCCCGGCATCAACAGCCTGCTGCCGCAATCGCAGGATGAAATCGTGGCGCGCGATCTTCTGCTGCGCGAGAGGGACATCGATGTCATGCAGGTCGGCGACATCGGCAATATGCGACGCACGCTTCTGCTGACGCTGCAACTCAGCGAGTACGCGGTGCCGTTCGTCGTCGCGCTGAATATGGCGGACGAACTGCGGTCGATGGATGAAGGTCCGGACGTCGTCGCGCTCTCGGAGGCGGTGGGTGTGCCGTTCGTTTCCGTCTCCGCGCTGCGGCG
>DATLVW010000328.1:0-2277 GCA_035577085.1 Thermoanaerobaculia bacterium | reverse complement strand
CGGAAGCACGATGCGCCGCGTTTCCGTATCCCGCACCTGCACAACAACGTGATCCAGCTTCTGGCGGAACGCGGCGTGCTGGCCATTCTGGCGTACCTCTTTCTGCAGGGACTCTTCCTGCGAGAGTGTGCGCGCGCCTGGGGAGGACCGGCCACGAAATACGCCGAGATCGGCGTGGTAGTCGTCGCCAGTCTCGGGGCAGCGGGGATGTTCGAGTTCAACTTCGGCGACACCGAGGTCTTCTGGATCATGCTCGACCTCTTCGCGATCGTTATCGCCTTCACCGAGCGGCCTGAGCAGTCGAATGAACCCCGTTCCGGCGTTGTTCCTCCGGACGGTCCGTAACCTTTCCGCGATGGCTACGTCGAAGAAGAGAGGACGGGAGATGAAGCACCTGAGCGAACCGGTCCCCGCTGTTGTTCTGGACCGTTTGTAACCTTTCAAAAATGGCTACGTCCAACAAGAGGAGGACCGGGATATGAAGCACCTGAGCGAACTGGTCCCCGCCGTTGTTCTGGAACGTCCGTAACCTTTCCGAGATGGATACGTCCAAGAAGAGAGACGGGATATGAAACACCTGAGCGATGAGGAGTTGATGAGCGTCGTTCAGGCGGGTGATTTCTCTCCCGCTTCAGAGCTTTACGACCGTTATTCAGATCGAATCTACAACTTCGCGTACCGCTTCCTGAAAAACAGCGAATCGGCCGAAGACGCGACACAGGAAGTTTTTATGAAGATGATCAAGCATGCAAATCAGTTTCATGCCGACGCCAGGTTCGCGACATGGCTTCTCACGATTACGGCCAACCACTGCCGCGATTACCTGAGAAAAGCGGAGAACAAAGTGACGAAGGAAGGGGAGGATGTGCTGATCACCCTTCCCGCGCCGGCCGAGCGCTCGCCACATCGGAATCTCGAACGGCAGCAAGACAAGAAAATGAACGAAAAAATCATCCAGGAAGCGTTGATGCTGCTCCCACTGGATCAGCGCGAGGTCGTTCTTCTCTCGCGTTTTCAGGGGCTGACGTATGCGGAGATCGCGCAGGTCGCAGGCTGTTCCGAGGCTGCGGTCAAATCGAGAGTCTTTAGAGCGATCGATTTCCTGAAGAAAGCCTTCGCTGGCGATTCCCGAGGAGGTAACCAATGTCTGAATGTGGGGTGATGTCAGAAAACATGCCGATGCTGCTCACCGAGTCACTCGACCCGGTTCAGCGCGAGCGCACGCATCAGCACATCGAAAGCTGCGCAGCCTGCGCCAGCGAGTGGTCGGCAATGAAGGAAACCTGGCAGATTCTGGAAACACTGCCGACCGTTGAGGTGCCGGCTCGCGTGAAAACGCGTTTCCTCGCCGAGATCTCCGCCGCTTCCGCGGTTCCGGCGAACGTCGTTCCTTTCCGGCGCCGTAGCGCCGCGCGCTGGCTGGCCGAGGCCGCGGCAGTCGTGATCGTCGGCGGGAGTGCGTTCTATGCCGGGTATCGCACCACGTCCCATGTGGAACCCAAGCCGGGGCAGGGTGGCATTTTTCAGCAGGGTATGCAGGTCGCCCCGTCCTACTCGATCGCCGAATCGCGCGTCCTTCCGGCCGCGTCGATCAGTCCGACGATCGAAGGGCGGCCCGACATCCAGAATGTTCAGTTTACGGACGCGTCGCCGTCCAACCCGCAGATCGGTGTCTCGTTCGACATCACGTCCCACGTAACCGTCACAGGCAAGCCGGCAGACAAGAGCATGGTTCGCCTGCTGCGCTACGTCCTGGAGAACGAGGACAAGATGTCGCCGTCGCGCTCGCGTGCCATCGACTGGGTTCGCGCAACGTACTCGCGCGTCGACAATCCCGACCCGGAGATCACCGAGGCGCTGGCGAACGTGCTGCGCAACGATGAGCACCAGGGCGTGCGGATCAAGGCAGCGGATACGCTGCAATCGATGCAGTCGGCGATGACCGACGGAACCCGCGACGCGCTCGTCGAAGCGCTCAAGAACGATCCCAATCCCGCGGTTCGCGTCAAGGCAGTCGAGGCGCTCGCGAAACTTGCCCGCAGCGGCGCGGTCCTCGATCCCGACATGCTCGATACGCTGCGCAAGAAGGCGGCGCAGGGTGACGAAAACGTTTATGTTCGCGTCAAAGCGGCAGAGGCACTGAGCACCATTCAACCCCGATGAAACCAACCATTCGAATTCTCATCGCAGTCGCGGCGCTGTTTCCGGCGACACACCTACTGGCGACGACGTTCCAGCCAAACAACCGCATCGTGCGCCAGCTCACCATCGAGCCAG
>DATLVW010000327.1:0-7775 GCA_035577085.1 Thermoanaerobaculia bacterium | reverse complement strand
GCCATCCCGAGGAGGCGCGGCGGGCATTCACGCAGTACGTCGAAACTGCTCCGAAGGTGAGCCACGCGGCGGACATCGCCGCTGCCAGGAAGGCGCTCGCGGAGCTGGGCTCACGATAATCACAGTTTGTTGACAAGCCCTCTGATGCTAAACTGCGGGCTGGAAATCAGCTTGCCGGCGATCCAAGAAAAAGTGCGGGGCGCTACGGCGCATTGAATTTCAGACGATCGATAGATTCCAAACTTTCGCCCTAACTCAAGCTTCGTCAGTGTGTTGCATGATTCCTGGCATCCGGCCAAGGGCATGCAGAGAGGTGTTCCCCAGTGATCTTTCAGGAGTTTCTCAGGAAAGAAAGGAGCTAAAGAAATATGAAACGACACGCCATTCCCAAGTTACTCGCGGTCATAATCGCCGCGCTGTGCATCTCGCTACTGGCTATCAGTGCATTTGCGCAGGTTCAGTCAGGCAACATCTTTGGTAAGGTACAAGGGAAGGACGGAAGCGCGCTCCCCGGCGTCACCGTCACTCTCACGGGCGTTGGTGCGGCCCAGAATACCGTCACGGACGCATCGGGTAATTTCCGCTTCATTAACCTCTCGCCCGGAAGCTACAGCCTGAAGGCTGAACTTGCGGGTCTGGGAAGCTCGACCCGTAACGGCATCGACGTCAACCTCGGCCGCAACGCCGACGTTACGCTGACGCTGAATCCGGCCGTAGCGGAATCGATCACGGTCACGGCCGGCGCGCCTCTGCTCGACGTCCGCAAGACCGGAACGGGCTCCGACGTGGCGAAGGTGGAGCTCCAGAACATTCCGACGGCACGCGATCCGTGGGTCATTCTGCAGCAGACTCCGGGCGTCACGATGGACCGCAACAACGTCGGCGGCAACGAATCCGGTCAGCAGTCGGTGTACGTCTCGAAGGGGACGACCGGCACGCAGTCGACCTGGAACGTTGACGGTGTGAACATCACCGACTTCGCCGCGACCGGCTCGTCGCCGTCGTACTACGACTTCGATTCCTTCGAAGAAATGCAGATCACGACAGGCGGCACCGACCCGCGCATTCAGACTGCGGGCGTGCAGCTCAACATGGTCACCAAACGCGGCACGAACGACTTCAAAGGTTCGGCGCGCGCATTCCACACCAGCAGCTCGTACCAGTCGAGCCCGAAGATTCCGTCCGAGGCCACGGGCTATCTCAGCCGCATCAACCAGATCAACAAGATCGACGATGACGGCGGCGAAGTCGGTGGACCGATCGTCAAGGACAAGCTCTGGTTCTGGGGCGCCTACGGCGAGCAGAAGATCGATATTCTCACTGCCACTCTTCTCGCCAGCGGCGCGCGTTTCTCGGATAGGACGACGCTGAAGAACGAGAACGTCAAGGTCAATGCGCAGCCGATCGCGTCGAACAGCCTGACCCTCGTCGATCAGTACGGCTCGAAGATCAAACTCGGACGCAACGTCAGCACGTCGCGTTTCCCCGAGACCGGCTGGAACCAGAACGATACCTACGCCCATGGCACAGGTAGTCTCACCGATCCGACCCTTTGGAAGATCGAAGACACGCAGCTCATCGGCCAGAACCTCTACCTGACGGGACTCTACTCGAAGGTGCAGGGCGGTTTCCGGCTGATCGCCGACAACGGCAAAGGGTGCAAGGACTTCGCGTGCGGCGTCGACTCGCTCCCGTCGTATCTCGATCTCAGACCCAAGAGCGCGGGAGGAGACGGATTCAACGCATTTCATCGCTCTTACCTGAGTGTCGACAGCCTTCGCCCGCAGAAGCAGACCCGTCTCGATGGTTCCGCTTTCGTCAACACCGGATCTCTCAGTCACGAGTTGAAGTTCGGCTTCGGTACCCGCAATGCCGATGTCACCTCGCACACTGCATGGCCGGGTGATCAAATTGCCATCCTTTTCGGTAACGGCACTGACGAAAATACAGTGGAAGTGGTTCGTTATCCAAAGGATACGTACTCCTCGAAGTCGCAGGATGCCTACATCGGCGACACGATGCTCTTCGGGAATCTCACCGTGCAGGCAGCACTCCGTTACGACCAGCAGAAGGGATCCGTCTCGGCAGGAACCGCGCCGGCGAACGCGCTCGTCCCTGAGCTTCTCCCTGCGGAAACCTTCCCGGGAGTGTCGGGCCTGAAGTGGAACAACCTCTCTCCACGCCTTGGATTGACCTACGCGGTCGGTGCCGACCGGCGCACGTTGCTTCGCGCTCAATATAGCCGGTATGTCGACCAGCTCACGAGCGGCGCTGTGGCGCCGGTATCGCCTGGCGCGTACTCTTACGCCTACTACTATTTCACTGATCTCAATGGCGACCACGCTGCACAGCGAAACGAGATCGACTTCGCGTCCCTGTATGGCGTTACCGGATTCGATAAGAACCATCCGACAACCGCAACGGCGTTCACTCGCTGGGCCAACCATCTCTCGGCGCCGCACACCGACGAAATCATCCTCGGTGGCGAGCGCGAGCTGATGACCGACTTCAGCGTTGGCATCAACGGCACCTACCGCAAGCTGTCGAACTTTGTCGGGACGGTAGCCGAACATACGCAGGGCGCAGGCGACTACTACTCACCGGCGGACTATGTGCTCCACGCTCCCATCACTGCACAGCTGCCGAATGGGAAGCAAGTTCAATTGTCGTACTACACGTTGAAGCCGGGTGTTGCCCTCCCGCTGTACAAGGTCATTCGCAATACGCCGGGCTATTCCCAGCAATACAAGGGACTGGAGCTCACCGGCACCAAGCGGATGTCGAACCGCTGGATGCTGCGCGGCAACCTCACCCTTCAGGATTGGACGCAGAAGGTCGGCTCCGCCGCGATCGTCGATCCGACACGCGACAAACTGTGCAGCAACTGCGACGGCTCGGAAGTGATCATCCAGAGCACGGGCAGCGGCTCCAAGGGCAGCGTCTTCATCAATTCGAAGTGGTCCGCCAGTCTGACCGGCGCCTATCAGATCCCTGTGATCGAGACGTCGTTCGGTTTCAATGTCAACTCCCGCCAGGGTTACTCCTTGCCGTATTCGTGGGGCGTCAGTACCTCTGAAGGGCTCAAGCACCTGTTGGTTCCGACCGACGTCGACTCGTTCCGCAACCAGAACGTCACGGAAGTCGATGTCCGGTTGGCGAAGGAACTGAAGCTCTCGCACGTCGGCCTGACCCTCTCGATCGACGGATTCAATATGCTGAATTCCAATACGATCCTGCAGCGCGTCGTTTCTGGACGGAACAGTGCGCAGGATCTGAACAGGTCCGGCGGCGCTTCCGGTCAGTGCAAAGTAGTGAACGGAGTTACCGACTGCACCGCTGCTCTTAACGCGAGCGCCAACCATGTTTCCGAAGTTCTCTCGCCGCGCGTTTTCCGCCTCGGCGCGCGTCTGAGCTTCTAGTCTTCCCGATTTTGTTGTGATCGAAACCCGCTGGGGGCAACTCCAGCGGGTTTCTTTTTGAATAGGAAAGCCGTCTCGTTGACCGAGGCTTTATCCTTCCCAGAACTATGAAGTGCTCTCGCTCAGCCGCACGCCGTGCCGCCCTTACGCTCCTCCTGGGGTTGATCCCCGCCGCCTGCGGACGAAACTCGGTCGGCACGCCTTCCCGATCCACCCCGGTCATCCTGATCTCGATCGATACGCTGCGTTCCGACCATCTTCCTGCCTATGGCTACAAGGCCGTCGAGACCCCGAACATCGACGCGCTGCGTGCCGAATCGATCCTTTATGCGAAGGCCTACAGTCACGTCCCGCTGACGCTCCCCTCGCACCTGTCGATTCTCACGGGGATGCTGCCGGCGGACCATGGAGTGCGCGACAACGTCGGCTACCGGCTCGCTGACTCCGTTCCCACACTTCAGGAGCTACTCAAGAAGAACGGTTACTCGACCGGCGCCGCGGTCTCCGCCTTCGTGCTTCGCCACGAAACCGGCATCGCCCGCGGGTTCGATTTCTTCGATGACGACGTCAAGCCGTTGAACGGGGAGAACGTCATCGGCCGCGTGCAGCGCGATGGCGGCGACACGCTCAAAGCGGCGCGGAGTTGGCTCGACGCGCAGAAGACGCGGCCCTTCTTCTTCTTCCTTCATCTTTACGATCCACACACCCCCTACACGCCGCCCGAGCCCTATCTCAGCCGCTACCAGAACCGCTACGACGGAGAAATCGCCTACGCCGATTCCGTGGTAGGCGATCTCATTGCGGACCTGAAACAGCAGGGTGTTTATGACGACGCACTGATCATTCTTCTCTCCGATCATGGCGAAGGACTCAGCGAACACGGTGAAGAGGAACACGGTCTTCTTCTCTACCGTGAGGCGCTGCAGATTCCCCTGATCGTGAAGCTGCCCCAGCAACGAAAGAAAGGCGCAACGGTTGCGACGCCGGTCCAGCTGGTCGATGTCTTTCCGACGATCCTCGAACGGACTGCGACGCCGATGCCGGCTACCGGACATCGCGTTGGGCAATCGCTATTGACGTTTCTGGATGGCGGTGCGGTCCGGCCGATCTACTCCGAGACTTTCTATCCGCGGTTTCACTTCGGCTGGAGCGACCTGCATTCGCTGATCGATGGCGATGATCACTACATCCGCGCGCCCGGGCCGGAGCTGTACAACTTGGCGTCCGATCCGGGCGAGAAGAAGAACACGATCGAGGAGAACCGCCGCGCCAACGTGAGGCTGCGCGCCGCTATCGAGCCGTTCGTGAAAGAAGCGGAAACCCCGGCCAACATCGATCCGGAGGAAGCCAGGAAACTCGCGGCACTCGGCTATGTCGGCTCGACGGTTCCGACCAAGAGCGGAGAGGTGCTTCCTGATCCGAAGAACCAGATGGGCGTCTTCCACGACATCAGGCTCGCGTACACCTACTACCGAAATGGCAATGAGCCCGAGGCGCTGAAACTCACCGAGCGCCTTCTCGCCTCCAACGGGCAGATCACCGATCTGTGGGATCTGAAATCAAAGATTCTCGTAAAGATGGGCGACAACCACGGCGCGATGGAGGCTTCGAAAGAAGGCCTTCACCACGTACCGGGCGCGATCTCCCTCCTCTTCGAAGTCGCCGACCTGGCGCTGACCATGGGCGATCTCGACACGGCGCAGCAACATGCGGAGATCGCCGTGAAGATCGAACCAGGGCAGGCGCACGACATCCTTTCCAAGGTGTGGGAGCGGCGCAAAGATATGGCCAAGGCCGAGGCAGAGGCCAAACTTGCTGTCGCGACGACGCACGACCCCACGGACGCACTGATGATGCTCGGCCGCATCGAGAAGTCGCGAGGCCACATGCAGCAAGCACTCGACTACCTCGACAAGGCGGTCGTCACGAACGGACGGTCGACCGGGAAGCACCCCGGACTCCACGCCGCCCGCGGTGATCTGCTCGCCCGGCTCAATCGGAATGAAGAAGCGGAGCAGGAGTTCCGCGCCGAGATCCAGTTGAATCCCGGCGCGCCCGATGCCTACGCTTCGCTGGTCCTGCTCCTCGCCACCGAGAACCGGCTGGACGAAGCCAGGAATCTTATCTTCGAGATGGTGAAGGCGGCGCCGAAGCCGCACACCTATACGGTGGTGGCGGAGACGCTCACCGCGATGGGCGACGACCCGGGAGCGCTCTACTGGGCATACCAGGGGCAGAAGAAATACCCACAGGACGCCGAGTTGCGCCAATTGCCGCAGCATGTCCGCGAGGCCGCTCCAAAACGCCGGTGATTAGAGAGAGAGATCAGAGACGAGAGATCAGAGACGAGAGAGAAGGCCGCTGTGCATCGTGTCCCTCCGCTCAGGATGACACGAACACCGTGGCCGCGAAGTTCTGTTCTGATCTCTGTACCCTGATCTCTGCACGCTGATCTCTGCACGCTGATCTCTGATCTCTGTTCTCTGATCTCGCTCCCGTATACTTCCACGCGATTGCAATCCGACCTCTCCGAGTTTGAATCCCGTATCGGCTATTCCTTCCAGCAGCGGGAACTGCTCATTCGCGCGCTGACGCACAAGTCGTATTCGCACGAAGCGAAGAACAGCGCCTCGCGAGACAACGAGACCTTCGAGTTCCTCGGCGACTCGGTACTCGGCTTCGTCATCGGCGATCTTCTCTTCCGCCGCTTTCCCGAGCTCGACGAAGGGGCCATGTCGAAGATGAAGGCGTACCTGGTCAGCTCCACCAGTCTGGCCCGGAAGGCGCGCGCTTACGGCATGGGCGACGTGCTTTTCCTCGGCGTCGGCGAAGAGAAGTCGGGCGGCAGGAAGAAGGACTCGCTGCTCGCGAATCTCTTCGAAGCCATGCTGGCAGCGGTCTACCTCGACGGTGGAATCGACCCGGTGCGGAGTCTCATCCAGCAATCGTTCACGGAAGATCTCGAAGCGATCGATGCCGACGATCTCCTTTTCCAGGATTACAAGACGGCGCTCCAGGAGCGGGCCCAGGGCAAAGGACTTCCGCTGCCGGAGTACAACGTGATCGACGAAGTCGGCCCCGACCACGACAAGCGCTTCATCGTCGAAGTGCGAGTGGGCAGTCACGTCACGCGCGGCGAGGGCTCCTCGAAAAAGGAAGCGCAGCAGCAGGCGGCGAAGCATGCATTGCGCGAGTTCGTTCAGGATGCGTAACGCGCTGGTGCTGGCGCTGATTGTCGCAATCAGCTTGCCGGCGGCGGTTGGACAGCCGTCACGCGATGCCGATCTGACGCGAATTCGCGGCGAGATCGCCAGACTCCGCAAGCGGCTCGATGACGTCCGCACGCAGACCCGCAGCGCCGAGCATGACCTCGAGGAGGCCGATCTCGAGCTCAGCATTCGCACCGGTGAGTTGCAGCTCGCGGTCGACATGCAGTCGCAGCTCGAGCAGCAGCAGCGCGAGATCGAGACTGAGGTCGCTTCGCTGACGCCGCGAATCGCGCGTCACAAAGTGTTCCTTCGTAAACGTCTCGCCGCGTTGTACCGGCTCGGCGGGCTCAGCTACCTGCGCCTGCTGCTGTCGATCGATGAACGGCGCGATCCGGTCAAAGCGGTGTCGATGCTCAGTTTCCTCGTCTCGCACGATGCGCACGCGGTGACGCGCTTCCAGGGCGAGCGCGAGCAGCTCCGCGCGAGGTATGCCCAGCTCGCGGACAGGCATCGTCAGCTCGCCGGAGTACGCCAGATGGTCGAGGAACGGCAACGGGCCATGGCCTCGGCGCGGGCAGCCAAGGAGAAAGTCCTCCGGACGTTACAAAGCGAGGGCAGCCATGGAGAGGAGAAGCTTGCCGGACTCGAGGAGAAGGCGAAGCGGCTGGAGCATCTTCTCGACGTTCTGTCGCGGCAGAATGGCGGGACGCCGGCGGCGATCGACATCCGCACCGTCGCGGGAGCGCTTGCCTGGCCGCTGAAGGGAAAGATCGTCGAGCAGTTCGGGAAGCAACGGAATCCAAAATTCTCGACCGTCACCTTCAATAACGGCCTGAAAATCGCCGCGGCGGCAGGCACTGAGGTGCATGCTGTGTTCGCGGGAACAGTTCTATTTTCGCAATGGTTCAAGGGATACGGCAATCTGGTGATCCTCGATCATGGCAACCGCGTCTTTTCACTTTACGGCAACCTGAAAGTACCGTCTCTCCTCGTCGGCAGCCACGTCGACGCTGGTCAGACGATTGCAGGAGTCGGCGAGTCGGAAGACATGCAGTCCGGTTTCCTCTACTTCGAGATCCGGCAGGACAACAAGCCCGAAGATCCGCAGAAATGGCTGCGGTAGCGAGTTCAAAACGACATGAGCAAA
>DATLVW010000326.1:0-5421 GCA_035577085.1 Thermoanaerobaculia bacterium | reverse complement strand
GTCATCATCGCCGTCACGTTCACCTTCACACCGTCGTGCGAAAGCGAGCGTACAAGCTCGTATGCAGGCTCGCGGCGCGTGTTGGTGATCGGAATCTTGACGTAGACGTTCGCGCCCCATGTGGCGATCTCGCGCGCCTGCCGCTCCATCTCGTCAAACTCGTCCGAGAAAACCTCAAAGGAAATCGGCCGGTCGGAAATCGCCGCCAGAATCTCATGGGCGAACCCGCGGTAGTCGGTGATGCCGGCCTTTCGCATCAGCGTCGGATTCGTCGTGAACCCTTTGACGAACGGCTTGCGGTACATCTCGAGCATGCCGGCTTGGTCGGCGCCATCAGCGAATAGTTTGACCTTCAGATCCTGGAGCGTCTTCATGATTCCTCCGTTGCGATTCTCGTAACGATGCCACGCACGGCCTCAGCGAGCGAGTGTACGCGCGAAAACGGCGGCGCGGGTTGGCGCTCGGCATAGCCGTAGTCGATGAAATAGTTGCTGCAGCCGGCGCGCTGTCCGGCCTCGATATCGCGCCATCGATCGCCGATCAGGAACGACGAACTGAGGTCGATACCGAGGCGAGCTGCGGCGTCGAGGATGCCTCCGGGGTTCGGCTTGCGGCACTCGCACGCAGCATCATCGTCGTGATAGCAGACGACGAACTCGTCGATCGGCAACTCGGTGGCAAGGTGGTTGTTGATTGCTTCCACGGTCGATCGTTCCTGCGTGCCGCGCGCAACGTCCGGTTGGTTGGTGACCACGATCAGCAGGAAACCCTCTTCGTGCAGCCGCTGCAGCGACGATGAAGCATCGGGTACAAGCTCGACCTCCCTGAGCGTTTGAGGAGGATGCGGCTTGCCATCGCGAAGGATGGCGCGGTTGATCACGCCGTCGCGATCAAGAAACACGGCTCGTTTCAAGCGACGTGGATTCCCATTTGGTCTGTCTGGCCTTGAGTGCCGGATGCGATACCAGCAAGTGCCAAATCACGGCCTGAAATGCCTCGGAGTGCGGCGTGACGTTTTCCGGATTCACCGTCGGGACGATGACGCAGACATCGGCAACCTTCGCCGTGTACCCGCCATCGCGGCCGACGACACCGGTCACTTTCGCTCCGACGGTCTGTGCGTATTGCAACGCGCGGACGAGGTTCGGACTGATGTTTTTCTCGAGATTGCCGCCGCCTACCGAGAAGATGAAGAGCATGTCGTTCGATGACAGGCGGCTCGTCTTCAGCCATTCGACAAAAACGGTTTCCCAACCCTCATCGTTCGTGCGGGCGGTAAGCTCGGAGACGTTATCGGTAGGTGCGTACGACTCGATCCCGACGATCTTCCGAAAATCATTGACGGCGTGCGAGCAGTTGCCCGCGCTGCCGCCGACGCCGAGAAAAAAGAGGCGCCCGGCACGCTCGCGAAGATCCGCCAGCATGAACGCCATCCGCTCGATGGCATCAGCGTCAAGCCGTGCAATAACCTCCGACGCTTCAGCGAGATGTTGCTTTGTGTAGGACATCATTCTCCAGAGGATTCTGGTGAGAATAACATGGCCGAGCAACCGGGAAAGTATGAGAAGTTCCGGCTATGAGAGCAGGATCTTCGTTCCCTCGAAGTCGAAGCGAAACCGCACCTCTTCAAGCCCCGCACGCGACATGGCGTGGCGCAGCCGGTTGCGGTCTTCCGCATAAAACATGAGGAAGCCTCCCCCGCCGGCCCCGACGAGTTTCCCGCCGACCGCGCCGTTCTGAATTCCGAGCTCGTACCACTCGTCGATTTTCGGGTTGGACATTCCGCCGGAGCGCCGCTTCTTGTGCTCCCAGTGCTCGTGCATCAGCACGCCGAAGTCGGCCACCTTGCCATTGACCAGCGCGGCCTCGCTTCGCACCGCCAGATCTTTGACGTAGTCGAGGTTGCGGATCATTTCGTCGTCGCCAGCCTGGCTGCGAACCTTCTGGTCTTTGAGGATACTGCCCGCACTCCGCGAGAATCCTGTAAAGAAGAGGAGCACGTTGTCTTCGAGATCAGCCATGGTGTCGAATGAGATCGGCAACGGTGACGCACTAACCGACTCATCCGGATTGAAACGGAAGCAAGTGATGCCTCCGTGCGCAGCGATGTACTGATCCTGCTTCCCCACCGGCTCCTGCAGCCGATCGATTTCGATTTCGCAGGCAAGGCGCGCCAGATCGTGCGGGAGAATCGTCTTGCGCCGATGCGCGTAGAGCGCCTTCAGAAGCGCAGTCGTGAAACTCCCGGACGATCCGAGACCCGTGCCCGACGGGATGTCGGCCAACGTAGTGATCTCGATCTGAGGTGTTTTGAAATTGAGCATCCGAATCGCTTCACGGATGATCGGATGCTGTACGTCATGTACATCGTCGACATGCTCGAGCTGCGAGTACTTCAGAAAGATGCCAGGCGTGAACGGACGCGTGACCGTAACGTAGACGTACTTGTCGATCGCCGCCGCGAGAAGGTAGCCGCCGTGCTCACGATAGTACGAGGGAAGATCGGTGCCGCCGCCACCGAGCGTGATTCGAAGCGGACTGCGGGCAATGATCATTTCGTGGACGCCTCGTAGACCTTGCGGACCACATCGAGCGCTGCTCGGGCATCGGCAAGCCCCGCCGATGGAGTGCGCTTCTTTTGAATGTCGTCGAGAAACTCACGGAACTCGAGCCCCCAGGAATCGTCGCCGCGCGGATACTCCCACGACGTCGTCTCAGGAGGTCCCATCTCCGGCAACATGCGGTAGCACGTCAGCCGCTCGACGCCGTAACTGCCGCCCAGTCCGTCGATGGCCAGTTTTCCCGTACGGCCGTAGATTTCGAACGAGAAGAGGTTCTTCCACTCGGTGCAACTCACGTGAAGAAACGCAGCGAGGTTCTTCTCGGTGCGTAGCAGAAGAAATGCGTTATCATCGACCGGCATCTGCCAGAAGTAGGTTCCGGCGTAGCCCTCGACACGCGTGAAGTCGCCCAGGAACCAGCGCGCCAGATCGATCACGTGAACGCCTTGGTCGATCAGCTCACCGCCGCCGGCCAGCACTGGATCGGCGCGCCACTCCTTGTCATACCCGATGCGGCCACCATGGCCGTAGCGTCCTCGGACGAACATCAGGTCACCGCAAGCACCATCATTGATTAACTCACGTGCTTTCTGCAGCGCTGGATGATAGCGATGGTTGAAGCCGACACGGACGCGCACATCGCGTGCCTTTGCAGCTGTGATGAGCGGCTCGATCTCGCCGACCGAACGAGCGCCTGGCTTTTCGACGAGAACATGCTTGCCTGCCTCGATCGCGGCAAGCGCAATCGGTGCGAGTGATTCGTTCGTCGTCGCGACGATGACGATGTCGACGTCCTCGCGCCCGATGACGTCACGCCAGTCGCTTTGCGATGTCGCACCGCACGCACGCGCAAGCGCCGCCGCGCGATCGGGAGCGGCATCGCAACAGGCGACTAGCGTTGCCGCACCGAGCGCTTTCGCACGCTTTTGGCCGATGAGACCGCAGCCGACGATCGCGACGTTCAATCGACGCCCCATTTGAGGCCGCGATCCTTCGGCACAATTCTGCGAAGTGTGTAAATGTCAGTGTTGGTCACGTCATCGAGGTGTTGCGGCAATTCTGGGTACGGATCCCAGACGGCGCTGAGCAGCTTTCCCGTGATCCCATCGCTCACGGCCGACGCCAGGAAGAGCGCCAGTTCCGCTCCCGCATCCAGCCCGGCGCCGCCGTTCTCTTTCTGCTTCAGCGAACGCTCGTAGAACGATGCTCCGACGCGCTCCGGCCCGGCGGCTAGCACCTCATCGAGCAACCGCGTGTTGAGCGCGCCCGGCGCAATCGAGTTCACGTCGATTCGATGTTCCCGCAACTCCTCGGCCAGCGTCTCAGCAAAGCGGACGATGGCCGCCTTCGATGCCGCGTAGGCGCTGATGCGCGGTAACGGATTCGTCGCACCGCCTCCTGATAACTGGATGATCTTCCCTTTCCCCTGTCGCTTCATATGAGGCACGACGGCCCGGCAAAAGAGTACGGAGCCGAGCAGATTGATCTCGATCGCACGCACCCATGCCGGCCAGTCGATCTCATCAATCGCACCCAGGGGCCCGTAGATGCCGGCGTTGTTGACGAGGATGTCGATCGTGCCGAAGTCCGAGATAGCACGCTCGACGACGCGGGCGACATCACTTTCGTCGGCTACGTCGGCGGCTTCCCCGAAAACGCGCGTCGCGCCAGTTCGGAGACTCTCTAGCTCCTCGCGTGCCGCAGCAATCGTCGAGGCGTCGCGGGCGCAGATGAGCACCGAGGCACCTGCGCTCACGTAGGCACGAGCAATGGCAAGCCCGAGGCCCTGGCTCGCCCCAGTGATGACGGCGGTTCGCCCGGTGAGATCGTACGGCATGGGTTAAACGGCCTTTCCGACGGCGGCGTAGATGACGCGCGGTTGGTCGGCCAATTGGGTTCCGAGAAAGCGATTCGCGTCGAGAATGATTTTCTTTCCGGCGAGCGCATTTTCGATCGCGCCGCCATCGATATTCCGGTAATCCGGCCACTCCGTCATGACGACGAGGGCAGACGCAGACGCGGCAGCAGCCAACGGCTCCACGCAGAGCTCGACGCCATCAATGTCGATCGACTTCACCGCGGGGTCATGCGCCGCAACAAACGCTCCCTGCGCGGCCAGCCAGCGACACAGCTCGATCGCGGAAGAACGGCGCAGAGTGTCCGTGCCCGGCTTGTACGTGAGTCCCCAAACCGCGATCCGAATGCCGGCCAGATCGCCGATCAGATCGCGTAACCGGCGTGCAGCCCACCCGCGGTGCGCGTCGTTGCTCGCTTTCACGCCGCTGATCAGATTCGTCGGCACGTCATGCTGACGTCCGAGAGTAGCGAGAAAGACTACGTCGCGCGCCAGCGTTCCCCCTGCGAACGCACCACCCGGCCCGAGATAGGCCTTCGGTCCTATGCGATGCTCGCTTTTCAAACCACGCTCGACTTCTTTGGCATCCGCGCCAACCTGCTCGCAGATCGACGCGATCTCGTTGATGAACGCAACGGACGTCGCCAGAAAGGCGTTGAGTGCGTGCTTTGTCATCTCTGCCGATTCGACGCTCATCCACTCGATGCGGTCCGTAAATGGCGCCAGAAGCGAGGTCACGCGCACCCGGTCCCGCTCGTTGCGAACGCCCGCGACGACGCGATCAGGTTTCGTGAACGCTTCGATCGCTCTCCCGAGCCGGAGGTTCTCAGGCGAGTAGCCGAACGTGATCTCGCGCCCCGCCGCTCTTTGCTCGAGATCACGCGTTGATCCGACGGGGAGTTGCGAGGAAACCAGAACGAGTGCGCCGGCCGGAGCGTCAGGCAGAAGCGATTCGACGGATCGAACGACGAAGGCGACGTCCGCCTGGTCGTCGTCATCCACCGG
>DATLVW010000325.1:0-14487 GCA_035577085.1 Thermoanaerobaculia bacterium | reverse complement strand
CGATGCCGATCACGGCCAGCGCGATGAGCAGGCCAGAGTACTTAGCGGTGGCATCGGGGAAAAACGGGAGCACGAAGCGGAGGAAGCCGTAAGTACCCATCTTCAGCATGACGCCGGCGAGGATGATCGATCCGCCGGTGGGCGCTTCGACGTGCGCGTCAGGCAGCCAAGTGTGCAGCGGGAAGAGCGGCACCTTGATCGCGAAGGCGAGCGCGAAGGCGAAGAAGAGCAGCACCTGCGCGTGCGGCGCGAGCGTCGTGCCGTACAGCTCCGTGATGGTGAAGGTCAGGACGCCGGTGTCGTGGAAGTGGGCGAAGGCGAGATAGATGATGCCGAGCAACATCAGCAGCGAACCGGCGATGGTGAAGAGAAAGAACTTGATCGCCGCGTAGATCCGGTTCGCGCCGCCCCACACGCCGATGACGAGGTACATCGGTAGCAGCGTGAGCTCAAAGAAGACGTAGAAGAGAAGAAGGTCGCTGGCGACGAAGACGCCGATCATCGCCGCTTCCATGATCAGAAACGCGATGACGTACTCCTTCGGATGTTTCTGGATCGTGTTCCACGATGAAAGGAAGACGACCGGCGTGAGGAGCGTAGTCAGCAGGATGAGCCAGAGCGAGATGCCGTCGACGCCGAGCGCGTAACGGATCCCCCATTGCGGAATCCAGGCGAGCGATTCAGTGAGCTGCAGACCAGCCACGCCTTCCTGGAAGCCGTTGAGGATGCCGAGGGACGCGACGAACGTGGCCAGCGACGCCAGCAGGCCAAAGCCCTTGATCGCCGAGGCCGCGGTCTTCGGGAAGAAGAGCAGGATCACCGCGGCGGCGATCGGAAGCCAGAGGGTGATGGAGAGGATGTTGCTCATGCCAGCACCCAGATGAAGACGATCACGCCGAGAAAGAACATCAGCGCGTAGTTGCGGACGTTGCCGGTCTGGAAGAAGCGGAGGAGGTCGCCGATTGCGGCGACGATGTAGCCGACGATGGCCAGCGTGCCGTCGATGAGGGCGTCGATGCCGCGCCAGAGGAATTGCGAGAAGCCTTCGAGCGGCCGGACGATCGTCGCGTCGTAGGCTTCATCGACATACCACTTGTTCTCCATCCCGCGAGCGACCGCAGGCATGTTCTGCGCGAACTGGTTGTCGGCGTCGAGGCCGCGCGTGCGGAAGCGCGTCCGGGCGATCCACCAGCCGATGACGGCGATGGCGCTCGAGACGAGCATCAGCGCGTATTCGACGTTCGGCGAGATCTCGTACTGTGCTTCGGGGACGCCACCGATCTCGGGGAAGATCGGCTTGAGCCACGCCGCAAGGAAGTGATGATGCGGCCATCCCAGCAGTGCACCGCCAACGGCGGAGAGTGCGGCCAGGATGATCAGCGGAATCGTCATCGACGCCGGCGATTCATGCAGGTGATGCTCCTGCTCGTGCGTCCCGCGGAAGTTGCCGAAAAAGGTCAGGTAGACGAGGCGGTACATGTAATACGCGGTGCAGAACGCGGCGAGGGTGCCTAGACTCCAGATCAACCAACTGAATGGTTTGGGGAAGTAGGGATTGTTGAGCGCTGACGCGAGGATCTCGTCTTTGGAGAAGAAGCCGGCGAATGGCGGGAAGCCGGCGATCGCGTACGTGGCGATGGCGAAGGTCCAGTAGGTGATGGGGATCTTCGATTTCAGGCCGCCCATCTTGCGCATGTCCTGCTCGCCGCTCATGGCGTGAATGACCGAGCCGGATCCGAGGAAGAGACAGGCTTTGAAGAAGGCGTGCGTGATGAGGTGGAAGATGCCTGCCGTGAAGGCGCCGACGCCGACGCCGATGAACATGAAGCCGAGCTGCGAGACGGTTGAGTAGGCGAGGACTTTCTTGATGTCCCACTGTCTGATGCCGATTGTTGCGGCGAAAAGCGCGGTCAGCGCGCCGATCAGCGCGACGACCATCATCGCGCCGGGCGCGAGCCGGAAGAGCGCGTTCGAACGGACGACCATGTAGACGCCGGCGGTGACCATCGTGGCGGCATGGATGAGGGCGGAGACGGGCGTCGGGCCGGCCATGGCGTCGGGCAGCCAGACGTAGAGCGGAATCTGCGCGCTCTTGCCGACCGCGCCGAGGAAAAGGAGGAGACAGATGGCGGTCAGCAGCCAGTGCTCGACACCGCCGCCGGCCGCGATCGACGACACCTTCGCGAAATCGACAGTCCCGAAATACGCGAACATCAGGAACATGGCGATGAGGAAGCCGAAGTCGCCGATGCGGTTGACGACGAAGGCTTTCTTGCCCGCCGCGGGGGCGTAATCGGTCTCGTAGTAGAAGCCGATCAGCAGATAGGAGCAGAGGCCGACGCCTTCCCATCCGACGAACATGAGGAGGTAGCTGCTGCCGAGGATCAGCACGAGCATCTCGGAGAGGAAGAGGTTCAGGTACGCGAAGTAGCGTCCGTAGCCATCCTCGTGCGCCATGTAGCCGACGGAGTAGAGATGGATGAGGAAGCCGACCCAGGTGACGACCATCAGCATGACGACGCTGAGGGGATCGAGCTGGAAGGAGATGTCGGCGCCGATCGATCCCGACGCAATCCAGTTGTAGACGAGATTGAGGTGACGGCCGCCGGTGGGATAGGCGGCGTGATACTGCACGACGGCGATGGTTCCGGCGATTGCGGCGCCGAGGGATGCCAGGAGCGCCACGGTAGTGACAAACCCCTTGCCGAGGCGCTTGCCGAACAAGCCGTTCAGCAGAAAGCCGGCGAACGGCAGGATGGGGATGAGCCAGAGTTTGTTGAGCATTTCGGGGTGTGGGAAGCAGAGATCAGAGACAAGAGATCAGAGGTCTTTTCTTGGGATCCTAGTCTCTAGTCTCTGATCTCTGCTTCCTCACGTTTCTCCTCGCATACGCCGGTGCGAGGAGAGCCCCGCATCAGCCTTGATCTTTCAGTCGTTCCCGGTAGTCTTCGGAAGAGGCGGGATCGAGCTCCCAGCGATGTTTGTCGCGTTCCTCTTCTTTCTCTCCGACTTTCAGCGTCTCGTCGTCGGCGTAGGTGATCCCCATCGCCGCTGCGGTTTCCTCCGTGTTGTTCTGGCCGGGTGTCGGTGTACTTCCTGTCGAAGCCTCGTCGCCCTGCGATTCGGCCATGTCCCACTGCGCGTCGATGTCACCGCCCGAGAGCGAGGGATCGACGCCGTTGTTCTCGCGAAGCCGGTCGGAAAGCTGCTGCGATCCGGCGGCGATGTCTACTCCGGGCGGTCCGATACGGTCGTCGATGCCGTCCCGATTCCTGTCTTTGCGTTCGTTCTCTTCCCAGTCAATGAGCTTTTCGGTCTTGTCCATGTTCGCGCTCCTGCGAGCTCGAAAATGCGACGTTCGTGCCGGGGAGTGGGGAGTCGGGGGTGGGGTGTGGGAGAAAAGCAGCTCGAACGTCAATTTCGAACCGTTTCTCCCACCCCCCACTCCCTACTCCCCACCCCCCCATTACCACCTCATCAAATTTGCCTCATCCACATCGATCGTATGGCGGTGATGGAACAACGAAATGAAAATGGCCAGGCCGACGGCGGCTTCGGCGGCGGCGATGGCCATGACGAAAAAGACGAAGAGCAGCCCGTGAAGCTGGTGGAGCTGGCGGGCGTAGGCGACGAAGGTGAGGTTCACTGCGTTGACCATCAGCTCGATGCACATGAAGATGGTGATGCCATTCTTGCGCGTCAGCACGCCGCAGACGCCGATCGTGAAGAGAATCGCGCTCAGGATGAGGAACCAGTGGGTCGGGATCATGGAGCCACCTCGATACGTGGCGTTTCGTCGTGCGGCGCGGCCAGGTTTTCAGTCGTTGTTCCTGAGGACAATGGCGCCACGCCGCTTGCCCCGGTGCGGCCACTCAGGAGCAACGCGCCGACGATCGCAGCCAGCAGGAGGATCGAGACCATCTCGAACGGGAAGATGTAGGCCTCGAACATCCGGATGCCGACGGTCCGCGCGTCCGACACGAAGGGGCCATCGGGAAGCTGCGTGACGCCGAACTTGGCGAGGTAGTAGATGAGTGCGAGACCGAAGGCCGCGCTGCTCGTGTAGCCGAGAAACTGCTGCACTGGACGTGTGCGCGGCTCTTCCTGATGTTGCAGGTTGAGCAGCATGATCACGAAAAGGAAGAGGACCATGATCGCGCCGGCGTAGACAATCACCTGCAATGCGGCCAGGAACGGCGCTTCGAGCAGCACGTACATCACGGCCAGCGCGAAAAACGACGCTACGAGCGAAAGCGCACCGACTACCGGATTCCGATGCAGAACGACGGTCGCCGCGAAGATCACGGCGATGGCGGCGAAGAAGAAAAAGATCGCGAACGTGATCATAGCCATCCTCGGGCGATGAAGAGCGCCACGATCACGACATTCACCACAGCCATCGGCAGGAACACTTTCCATCCGAGTTTCATGAGCAGGTCGTACTTGAGGCGTGGGATCGTCCAGCGTACCCAGACGAAGATGAAGAGGATGATGCTGACCTTGGTCACGAACGACAGCACCGACAGCGCGAACCCAACCCAGGTGGCCGGCTCGGTGTACCAGGGGATGTCCCAGCCGCCGAGGAAGAGCGTCGTCACCAGCGCCGACATCGTGGCCATAGCCATGTACTCGGACATGAAGAAGAGCGCGAACTTCATCGACGAATACTCGGTGTGATAGCCGGCTACGAGCTCGGCGTCGGCTTCCGCAAAGTCGAACGGCATCCGGTTCGTTTCGGCAAAGCCTGAGACGAAGAAGACGATGAAAGCCATCCACATCGACGGCGAGAAGATGTTCCAGGCCGGGAGTTTGATCACGTTGAAGAGAACGAACGATCCGGTCTGGCGCCAGACGACGTCCGTAAGCGAAAGCGATCCAGCGGCGAGGAGCACGCTGACCGCGGCCAGCGTGAGGGCCAGCTCGTACGAGATCATCTGCGCCGAGGCGCGGATGCCGCCGAAGAGGGAGTATTTGTTGGCCGAGGCCCAGCCGGCCATGACGATGCCGTAAACGCCCATCGAGGCGAGCGCGAAGATCAGCAGGATGCCGATGTTGACGTTGGCGATGATCGGCTCGAAGAGGCGTCCGCCCGGAAGCGCGAACGGCCTGCCCCACGGCACGACGGCAATCGTCGTCAGCGCCGGAATCAGTCCGAACATCGGCGCGATGGTGTAGAGGATCTTGTTTGCCTTCGCCGGCAGCATGTCCTCTTTGAGAATGAACTTGAAGGCGTCGGCGAAGGACTGGAAAAGGCCGAACGGACCGACGCGGTTCGGGCCGGGACGGTCCTGGATGAGCGCACTGCCGCGCCGCTCCACCCACACCATGATCGGCGTGACGTTCAGCATCGCGCCGAGGACGATCGCGATCTTCAGTACCGAGAGGCCAACGTCAACCCAGTCGATCCCGTGCATCGTCGTCCTACGCCTGCACCGTCGCCGCGTCGGCGATCGGAAGTGTGGGAATGTGATCGAGCGTGCGCAGCTCGGACGCATCGGGATAGAGCATCGCCCCGATGCGGCGATAAACCTCGAGGTCGCTCACGGCCTGCCCTTTCGGCGGATAGGCCTGATGAATGCGCTGCACGCGCCCCTGAAGGTTGGTGAAGGTCCCTTCCTTCTCGGCATGGATCGTCGAGGGGATGAGGACGTCGGCGACGTCGTTCAGCGGATGATTGGCGTCCCACGACATGACGACGAGGAACTTCGCTTTGCGGAGATTGGCGACGACGGCAGGGTCTTTTGCGCGCTCGCTGAAATTGGCGTCGGTGATGAAGAGAACGTCGATGCCTTGTGCACCCTCGGTTAAGAGATTTTCGATGAGGGGGTGGGGTGTGGGGGGTGGGGTGTGGGAGATTGGGTCTGAGGCCGGAGTGTTTCCCACTCCCCACTCCCCACTCCCCACTCCCAACGCCGCTGCCACGCCCCGGTAATTCGGCGCGGCCTGCGTCCCTACGATCCACTCCGTCCGTGACTTCATCTTGATCGGCTCGATCGCGTCGACCATCACGCCGGCTGATGCGCCCATGCGCTCGACAAAGACATCCTTGGCGAGCCACGCCTCTTCGTTCGTCATGTTTGCGGAGAAGATCGCGGCGGTCTTCGATGCGCCGCGTACGGCGGTGCCGATCGCGTCTAACGCTTCGTTCCACGTTGAGATGCCGAGGTACTCGTCATCGTTGCGGACTTTGGGGACGACCACGCGGTCGGTGTCGTAGCGCTCATACGAGAACCGTCCGAAGTCGCACAGCCAGTGATCATTCACCTCGGGATTCACACGCGGCCGGTAACGGAAGATCTGTCCCTGCCGGAAGCCGATGAAGATGTTGCATCCGACGTCGCAGCCGTTGCAGACGGATTCCGCGGACTCGAGGTTCCAGACGCGCGATTCGAAGCGAAACTCGCGTGTGGTCAGCGCGCCGGTCGGGCAGACGTCGGTAACGCACGCCGACATCCAGTTGTTCAGTGGCGTCCCGGGAAAGACGCCCACCTCGGTCGATGCGCCGCGCTTGAAGAATCCCAGCTCGCCGGTCTCCGTGATCTCGGAGGTGAAGCGGATGCAGCGCGTGCAGTGGATGCAGCGGTTCATGTTCTGCACGACGTGCGGGCCGATCGCAGTGCGGTCCATGCCGGGATAGGTACGTTTGAACTCGCCATAGCGGGAAGCGACCGAGCCGTAGTTGAAGGCGTAGTCCTGCAGCGGGCATTCGCCGGCTTTGTCGCAGATCGGGCAATCGAGCGGATGGTTGATGAGGAGAAACTCCATCTGCCCCTTCCGCGCCTCGTCGACTTTGTCGTTCCAGACGTGGATCTTCATCCCCTCTTTAACCGTGGTCGAGCAACCTGCCTGCAGTTTGGGCATGCCTTCGATCTCGACGAGGCACATGCGGCACTGGCCGACGACGCTGAGAGAGGGGTGGTAGCAGAAATGGGGAACGTGGATGTCGGCGGCTTTGGCCGCTTCGATACAGTTGATGCCTTCCTGCACGTCGACTTCGACGCCGTCGATGGTGATTTTTGCCATACGTTGTTCTCGGTGGGGCTCCGAAGGGATGCAGGATCAGGGCCGTGGAGCTGGCTGTTCGTGAAGGCCTTCCGGATGAGAATCCGTGAAAGTTTTCACAAGCGCGGAGAATACTTGCTGGGGTAGTTGGCGTCAATCATTGCGGCGCCGAATGATTGCGGTGGCCTGGCGGCCACCGCGTTGTCGGTTGTCGGTTGGTTGCGGCGCTGCGCGCCGCGTTATCGGGGCTGCGGAAGGGTTCGGGGCGTTGTAGACCCTGATGAACACGCGGTCCAGCCGTCATTTCTCACGCGCTTGATGCACGCTCTTGCTACACCTCTTCCTTATTCTTTGGAGTGCTTTCCCATCGAGCGCCTTCTCCCCACAAGAAGCGTGGGGGAGAAGGCGCTCGATTGGAAAGAGTTGCGAAAGAAGTGTGAGAAAAGTGGGCAAGCCGAGGGCTAGCCGCCCCGGAACGGACCACCGGCAACGGATCACTAGCGAACCGCTTATCGGCTACTACTACTGACAACGCGCCGGTCGTCAGGTTGGTTGCGTCACCGCGCGCCGCGTTGTCGGGGCTGCCGACGGGTTCGAGTACGTTGTAGACTCCGATCAACAAGCGGCCAAACCCGCCCGGAACCACCGACAACCGACAACCGATAACGCGCGGCCCCCAGGGCCGCGCAATCCACGGAGATACCTTGAGAAAAGACATCGTCATCGCGATCACAGGGATCGCAGTCGTCGCCGCCATCTGCTTCGGGCTTGCTCTCATGAAGCCCGACTTCAAGCCGTTCGCGTCATTCCGCAGTGCCACTCCGGCAACGACCGAGGAGGGCAAGGACCACGTCATCATGAAAGTGAATGACGAGGGGATCACCGAGACCGAGTTCCAGGCTGCCTTCTCGCAGCTTCCGGAAGACATGCAGCGCCAGTTCGGATCCGAGCCCGGCAAGCAGGCCTTCGCCGAGCAGCTCGTCCGGCTGAAGATCCTGGAGCAGGAAGGGCGCAAGCTCGGTGTCGAAAAGGACCCCAAGGTTGCCGGCCAGCTCGCCGCCGACCGCACCAACATCATCGCCGCCGCCGCTGCCCAGAAACTGCTTCCGGCACCGACCGACGCCGCCGTGCAGAAGTTCTATAACGACAACAAGCAGAAATACGAGGCGACGGAGCTGAGCCACATCCTCATCGCTTATCAGGGGGGGGCGGTACCGCCCCGCTCCGGCGCTCCGCTGAGCCAGCAGGACGCGATGAAGAAGACGATGGCCATCGAGCAGCAGCTCAAGCAGGGCGCCGATTTCGCGCAATTGGCCAAACAGGTGTCCGACGACGCCAGCAGCGCCGATCGTGGCGGTGTCCTCGGCCCCTTCAGCCCGGGCATGCTCCCCCCCGAGATCGAGTCGCACATCATTCAGCTTCAGCCCGGCCAGATCAGCGATCCCGTGCCGTCGCGCTACGGCATTCACATCTTCAAAGCGGGCGCCCGCACCGCCCAGCCGTTCGAACAGGTGAAGCAGGGGATTGCCCAGCGCGTGCAGCGCCAGAGCACGCTGGACAAGATCGAATTGATGCGCAAAGCGGCCAAGGTCGATTTCGATCCGAAGTTCTTCCCCGAAGCGCAGCAGGCGAAGACGCCGGCAAAGAAGCCGTCCTAGACCGCCGATGAACGAGACCGGAGCCCGCGTCCTCGTCGTCGAGGATAACGACATGAACATGCAGCTCGTCGAGTATCTGCTCGAAGAGGGTGGCTACCAGATCGTCAAAGCCGCCAGTGGCGAGGACGCGTTGGCGATCGCGCGCGGCGGCGAACCGGTCGACCTGATCCTGATGGACATCCACTTGCCGGGGATCGACGGCCTCAGCGTCGTCCACGAAATGAAGGCCGACGAGCGCACGAAATCGATCCCTATCCTGGCCCTGACCGCCCACGCCATGCGCGGCGACCGCGACCGCTTCCTCGAAGCCGGCTGCGACGGCTACATCTCCAAACCGATCGACGTGAAGACGTTCCTTACCTCGGTGCGGCAGTACCTGAGCGCGTAGCAAACGGCTCACACCACAGAGACGCAGAGGTCGCAGAGCAAGGGTTTCGACTCTGTGTCCTCTGTGTCTCTGTGGTTGATTCCAAACCGGCCATTCAGCGCGCAAGTAACTGGCTATCAATGAGTTGCAACTGACAAGAAAGCAAAGGCCTGATCCTCTGCATCCCGGAACGGCCGATTCCGATCATTCCTTCTTTGATCCGGATCATCTTTGAATTGATCCGGATCATCTTTTTCTTAGATCCGGATCATCTTTGGGGAGATCGGGATCATCTTTTCTTAGATCCGGATCATCTCTGGAGAGATCGGGATCATCTTTTCTTTGGTCCGGATCATCTTTGGAGAGATCCGGATCATCTTGTTTTTGATCCGGATCATCTTCGAAGTGATCGGGATCATCATTTTTTTGAATCTGGATCATCTTTGGAGAGATCGGGATCATCTTGTTTTTGATCCGGATCATCTTTGAATTGATCCGGATCATCTTTTTTCTCCTCCCGATCAACCCTGGTTTGATCCGGATCAACTCTGGTTTGATCCGAACCCCTCCATTCACCCTCCGCAGAAGATATTTCTTCCTACGATGGAACCTTCGTTAGGGCTCTTACGTCAAAAGTATGTCTGAGAGAGATCAGACCGTCCGGCAACGCGTTCGTTGCCGGGTGAGAAGACAGGCCGGCCGGCTGTTGATCAATGACGTTAGACGAAGGAGCTTGATGATTCATGTCTGCGACGGATACTTCCCCCTCTCTATCCACCGAATCCACCCCTGACGGCCCCGCCGCGGCGGCCGCGAAGGCAGTGGAGCTAATCGCCCAGCAGTATCGCGATGCCATCGCGGGGCTGCTGACGATCATGCCTCTTCTGAAGTACGACTCCCGCCAGACGAGGCGTGGCTGCCAGCGCGAAGTTCGCTGCGGCCTTGATCGAACCGACGATCGCTATGGTCACATCCGCTTCGCAGGCGAAGGAGCGAAACCTGTTCAACGTGTATGACGGCGAGTTTGCGTTGGAGTTGCGCAGTCAGATCACCCCGCTGTTTCAACAACTGGCCTCGCTTGCAGCCGACGGGCTGTTCACGATCGACAGCAAAGCGGCCGCCTCCTCGGTGCAAGCGCTGCAGTCGCAGAAGTGGGCGCAGCACGCCGCCAAACAACCCGGGGGTGCGGAGCTTGACCCCTACGTCGCCGTGATGGAGCGCTCTGTGAAGAAGGTTCTCAATCGTCGCAAGGGCTCCCCGGTTCCCACCCCGACGCCAACCCCGACCCCCGCCGCGACCCCGGGCGAACTGCCGCCCGGCGCGAAGGGTTTCATGGCGCCACGTCCGGCCCCGGCCAAAACCGCCGAGCCGGAAAACGTCGCCGACCTCTTCGACAAAGCCCTCGACGACGTAACCAAGAAGTAGTCCCCGTACACGCCGCCCCCCACTGGCCGGGTGGGGGGCGGCGGTTTGCGGGTGACCCCTTCGCCGCTCGGTTATTGGAGTTCGCGATGAAGAATGGATATTAGAGTGATCGCGACTTTTGCCTCCTCAATTTCCACTTTGAGACTGCTCCTGATCTCCGCAGCAGGATGGACGAGGTTCCGGTATTGTCGTACACCATGTGACATCGCTTGAACGGGGGCCAGCGTGGGCTGTAGCTCGACAGCTACATTGATTAGCTCATCCAGTGACCAGCGCATCGGATCTGGGCTCTTGGGAGCTGCCGAAGTCTTCGTCGCCATTGCTACGTCCCGAAGGGCGAGGTCAAGAAGAACGGATTCGATGATGCTGCCCGCGAGCATGAGACATGACTTCTTGCAGCTGGCCGTGAAGGCAACGAGTAATTCGGGATAGTCACGTTCGACGATCAGGCGCAATCGCTTGTCATGCATGAACGAGAAGTCTAGAGTCGGCCCGACGACCTCTGCTGGAATGGCCTCTTCGAGTTCTGCCTCGCACGCAGCGATTGCTCTTTGCAAGAAACCGCGAATTGGAGCAGGTTTGTATTCCTTGCTGCCTTCGTCCCAGCTCGCCTCGCCCTGCATTGCGGCGTCGCTGAAAGAGGGGATGACATCCGACAGATCTTTCACAGCGTCATCCACTCCAGCTCGGACCTGCGCAAAAGCCTCGTCAGACACCGAGTGGTGTCTCTCCGCAACCAGATTGTCCACCATCTTCACAAGGCCGCGAAATGCCTTTACGTGCCGCAACAGTTTTTTTCGGCGCTGTTCGTCCATCCCGACGCGAAACGTAGCAGCGAGAGTCTTTCATCCTCAATCGTGCAGAAAGAGAGCCGATGCACTCGTTCCGAACTGATGAGGAAATCGTGTGAACACCCGCTGACTCGCTTTGTTAGAGAGTTAATCGACGGCGGCCAGATCGCTTATTTTTCGCCTCACTCGGGTTCGTAGCAAGCGTGCGGAGAGGTGCGACTTCATCCCGGGAACGGCGGGCGGGATGCAAGGCGGGATGCCCGCGCTCTCAGGGGGGACAACGCGCGAAGCGCAACCAACCGACAACCGACAACGCGCCGGACTCAGGCCGGCGCAGCTACAACCCGTCGTACTTCGAATATCCGCGCTCGCCCCAGAAATCGCGCGGTTCGTCGACGGTGTAGGCGATCTTCGTGATCGCTTTGATGTTCTTGAGGCCGAGTTTCATCGGGGCGACGAGGCGGAGTGGCGCGCCGTGATCGGCGCCGAGGGGAGTGCCGTTCAGGTGGGTGGCCAGCAGAGTTTGAGGATGCCGCGCGGTCGGCAGATCGATCGAGACATAGTAGGGATCAGGATTGCCGTTGCCGTCGAGATTCACCGCCGATTCGATGGCCGCCCACTTCGCGCCAGGAGCCGGCGGGTAGGCGCGCAGCAGATCGCCGAAACGGACTCCGCTCCAGCCGGCGATGGCGCTCCATCCTTCGACGCAGCAGAGCCGCGTGATCTGTTCGTGCTGCGCGAGGGACGAGAGATCGGGAAGGCGCAGGACGACGTCGTTGCTGGAAGCCAGCCCGGTCAATGTCAGCGTCCACTCCTTGATGTAGTCGGGCGACGGGGTACGTCCTTCGTAATTGTTCCGCAGCGGGGTGATGTCGCGTTTCGAATACGTCCGCACCGTCCGATTCGGTGAATACAACGCCTCGGCGATGTCGTCATCGAACGTCAGCGCGCGATTCTGAAAACGCTCGCTGCGCTCGCGCGTCGCGCCGAGACGGGCGGCAAGCGTGTCGAGCGCGTCGGCGGTATGCTCGCCGAAGACCTTCTTTTTCGATCCCAGCGGCGCGATCCACCAGAGTCCTGCCAGCGCCGCGAACGCGCCGGTGCCGAAGAGGATGAAATCGCGGCGCGACTGACGGCGCAACTTCTTCTCATCGACATAGCGCTCAGGCAGTTCGCCCGCCGTTTCTTCAGCCGTTTCTTCAGTCATGGCTTCCTCCGATGCGGCCCGACCATCCCACGATCATCGAGCGCATCGTGTCCCATCCATCGACCAGCACGAGCACGACATGCGGGACGAGAAAGAGGATGAAATAGATCATCACGGCGAAGTGAACGATGCGTGCGCCGTCGTACGAGCCGAAGAGCCGCTCCAGCCACCAGAACTGCACCGGCTTGTGCATGGCCCAGCCGCTGGCGAGGGCGAGCGCGCCCGCGATCGGCATCGACGCATACGCGCCGCGCTGCAGGGCGTTGTACTTCGTCGTGATGTGGGGATGCTCCCACGGGCGCCGCAGGATCTTCATCGGGACGACGCCGGCGTAGTAGCGGATCATCGCGAATCCGTCGGCGATCATCCTGCGCCGCGGCAGCAGGGCGCGGTAGCCGCCGCCGAGGAGCAGGCCGAGGATGTAGAGGAAGCCGGTGGCGAGGAAGAGGTAAACGAACAGCCAGTGCCAGCGCAGCGCTCCGGCCAGATTGAAGACGCCGAGGCCGAAGTGATCGTAGAACCAGAATCCGTCAGCCTTGGCGCCGGGAATGTGGCGGGCGATGGCGATGCCGAGGTCGGCGAGATAGTCGCGGCTGTGTGTGACCGGATCGGGCTTGTGCAGAAAAACCGGCGAGGCCCAGTAGATCGACAGACCGCTGACGATGAGCGCGAAGAGGATCGGCACGTTCAGCCAATGCGACAGCCGCACGAGGGCGTGGTGCTTGATGACGACGAGGCGGGTGCCGGGGTGGGAGTCGGGAGTCGGGGGTCGGGGGTCGGAGATCTGAGGAGCATCGACCACCGTTTCCTCGGCCGGCGGTTGTTCGACAGGCGGTTCCTTGACCGGCGGCTCGTCGGACGGCGGCTCCTCGACCGGCACTTCCTCGATCGGCTTCGGGTCGACCGCTACTGCCTCGGCAGATGCTTCCTCGGCGCTGTCAGTAAGCGCCTTCCCATCATCGGCGGGTTTATCTGCGTCCATCTGCGTCATCTGCGGATGAAAAACTCGTCCGCCGATCACGCAGAGAGACACAGATAAACTACCATGCGCCTCCTCATGCGCATACTCGTTCTGGGCGCCGGCCGCATGGGCTTCGGCGCCGTCCACGATCTCATCCAGCAACCCGACGTCGATGAAGTCACAGTTGCCGACGTCGCCGCCGATCGCGCCAACCATGTCGCCTCGGTCGTCGACGGCAACGTCACGCCACGCGCCATCGACGTCAGCAATCACGCGGACGTCGTCGCACTCATGCGCGGTCACGACAGCGCCATCAGTTGCGTCAACTACTGGCTCAACGAGCGCCTGGCCCGTGCCGCGATCGAGGCCGGCACCAATTTCTGCGACCTCGGCGGCAACAACGACATCGTCGACGCCGAGCTCGCCCTCGACGCGGAAGCGCGCGCCCGAGGGGTCAATATCGTCCCCGATTGCGGCCTTGCCCCCGGCATGGTGGCAGTGCTCGTCGCGCACGGCGCTACGCAGTTCGAGAAGCTCGACGAAATCCACATCCGTGTCGGCGGCCTGCCGCAGAATCCCAAGCCGCCGCTCGACTACCAGCTCGTCTTCTCCGTCGAGGGGCTCATCAACGAGTACATCGAGCGCGCCCGTGTCATCCGGGACGGCCGCATCACGATGGTCGATTCGATGACCGAGGTGGAGGAGATCGAGTTCCCGGAACCCTTTGGGAAGATGGAGGCGTTCCAGACCTCCGGCGGCACGTCGACGCTACCCGAGACGTTCCTCGGCAAGGTGCGCGAGTTGGACTACAAGACGATCCGCTATCCCGGCCACTGCGCCAAGTTCAAGACCATGATCGACCTCGGCCTCTGCAGCAGCGAGAAGATGACGGTCGACGGCGTGCAAGTAGCGCCGCGCCGCGTGCTCGGCGACCTCCTCGTCCGCAATCTTCCCGCCGACGAGCCAGACGTTGTCCTGGTCCGCGTCGAGTTCGTAGGTGACGGAAAGCGCCTCCGCTACGACATCATCGACCGTTACGACGAAGCGACCGGCCTCTCCGCGATGATGCGCACGAC
>DATLVW010000324.1:0-5699 GCA_035577085.1 Thermoanaerobaculia bacterium | reverse complement strand
GCGGAAGGCAAACCGCTTCGGACGCAACCAGCAGCCGAAAGTTCCGCCGGCACCTGCGCCAACGCCCACGTCTGAGCAGTGATGTAGTCATGCAGTAAGCCGGGCGCGCCGATCGCGGCGCGCCCGGCCCTTGCCGAGGACGTGCGTGAGAGGATGACGTCGCGAGCAGAAACAGAGAAGCGAGAACATCCCGATCAAAACGACGAACAGCACCATAATGACGGGCAGGAGGAAGCCCATGCTCCGACACGCCCGTCTCCTCGCTGCCGCAGGATCCTCGTTGATGCTCCTTGCCGCTCTGACCGTATGGAGCTGTTACCGCGGCAACCCGCAAACGCAGCCGCCGGCCGCGTCGGCGCAACCGGCCGGCACTACTCTCGTTCGCACGCCCATCCTGGCAACAGCCTCATGCGCAAGCGACGGCGGCGCACTCGACATCAACTGTCCGGCGTTCCCGAACACCACGCCCACCGCCCAACCGCAATGGGACTACTTCGCCTGGAACAGTTTCATCGCCGCGAACTGGCCGGCCGTCGACCCCGCCTCGAACAACGAGCAGCGCGGCTTTCCCGATGTCACCCAGCGCTTCACCAGCGCAAACCCGAGCTCACTTCTCACGTGGGAGACGTTCAAGGAGAAACGTGAGCTTTTCCTCTATCCGCCCGTGATTCCGCCAAACCCGCCAATCATTCCCCAGCCTTGGAACGCGGCACCGAGCTATGGTCCGGTCTCCGGCCAGATCCCTCTCTGTCCGAGCAGCCCTGCTCCTTCCGCCGCGGCGGTACACCGCGGCAATCCTCTCGCTCCCCGACGCTTCTTCGGCACGGGCGGCGAGATTCTCGACAGTCTCGACGAGACGGTCGAAGTTGCATCCGAGGCGCTCGAGTCGCAGGGGCAGCTCTGCTCGGGCGTCCCCAATCCGATGTGCGGAACCTCGAGTCAGGCCGACTGCTGCCTCGTTCCACACCTCCCCGTCGGTCCGCGGGTATGGAAAGGCAGCCCGGTCAAACCCAATCCGCAGCCGGTCATTTATGAGGTCAAAGTCAATTACGACTTCTTCAACTACGTCATCCAGAATCAGTACTACCTCGATGCGATAACGAAAGGTGTCAATGGCGCGCCCGGCGCGGCCGCCAACAACGCCATCCAGCTTCCATACCGGACCAGCGCCACTGCCGGCCCTCAAGGCACCGGCAACCCCAACAGGGCGGTCGGCTACAACGCGCAGACCGTCGCTACCTATGACGGCTCGATTACACCGACGAGCAACCTTCTCCCAATGCCGGTCGGCGCAGTTCATCTGAAGGCAGCATGGATGCTCCTTCAGAATGAGGACCCATCGAAGTACCACACCGCAGAAGCCGCGTACTTCAAGACCGAGAACAACCAGAAGTGCATGGCCTACGGAACCTTCGGCCTCATCGGCCTCCACATCATCCAGCGCATTCACCAAGGAAATGGAGCCAACGGCAACCCGCCCGGCGGCACGTTCATTTTCGCAACATGGGAACACGTCGACAATGACAGCGCCGGCTTCACATACTCGGACTTCTTCTCCGGACAGCCTTTTGTAGGTCCGCCCAAGAGAGGCTTCTATCCATCGCCAGCATCAGCGCTGCCCGTAAAGCGCCAATTCCCAATTCTCCCAGGAACGGTCGCCGTGAATAACGCAGTACACGCGGCGATTCGCAATATCAACCCGAATTCGATATGGCTCAATTACCAGCTCATCGGGACCCAGTTCAAAGCGATCACCGTTCCGCCAATGCCAATCCAGGGAAATCCAAACGACCCGACCAACATCGGCCAGCCACTCTTCCTGGCCAACTCGGTCATCGAGACGAACGTAGGACTACAGAACTTCCAGGGGCTGCCGCCTGCGACCGCTGCGATCAACCACTTTGCCGCACCGCCCGGCCAAGGGCACATCACCGGCAACAACACGCTCCGTTTCAATCGAACCACGAACAACATGTCGTTCAACGGCTCCGGCTACAACATGGGCGGCTGCATGGGCTGCCACGGCGTAGCCCAAAGCCGCGGCTTCTCCTTCAGCTTCGTCCTCCTCGGCGGCCAGGCAGGCGCGGATGTGGATACGGAGAAGAATTTTACGGTGCCTCCGCAACCGGGACAGTAGGGGTCAGTCGTGAAGAAGTCCGGTTTGATGCGGCAGCGCGCAAGCGTTGCCGCCATCGGTGATTCGGACGAATTCGAGCGCAGCAGACTCTCCAGTCAGAAAGCGAAGCAGCAGACTGTCTTCAATTATCGCCATCGCCATGCCCGCCAAGTCCGACACCCATCACTGATGCCCATTGCACAGGTCGACCGCCTCAATCCCGGATGGCAATCGGCGGAACGCGGCGAATTGTTGGCCGCCCTCGGCCACTCCGAATGAAAATGTGACAACCGAACCAGTCACGGCCGACGCTCATCGGAAAAACCGCGATCGTGGCCGTCTACTATTCATGGCGAGGTGGGCAATCGGCGAGAGAGATCTGGCATTGTCGTGTCAGCGGAAGTGCTCAGGCATTTCAGAGGCCGTCCACAAGCCGTAGACACGCCGAGGTACGAATCACGGCTTCGCGACCCTTCTAACAACATGCTGGCTGATACTCAGGCGCGAAACTCGAGTCGGATGCGGCTGCCGATGGTCCTAGCCTTTGTTGCCATCGCGGCTCTCCTCGGCGCCTATTGGACCTACGTTCGAAGTCGCGCAGCCTACTTCGCGGCGCGCGACCTCAGAGTGCTGTCGACCTTCGCGGGACAGGTTGACAATTCCTTCGATGCGCTAAACGGCTTCGTCCGTAACTTCGCGTGGTATTCCTCGGAACCGACCCCGACGATTGTCCGCCGCAGCGACAGCAACATTCCGGATTTGAAAATCGCCGACGTGCTGCCGAACTTCCAGAGCGGCCAGACGCCATGCGAAGTGCCGGAGATCCTTTCGCGTGCTGGTGGCCAAGCCTCCCCGAGCCAGCAGGAAAAGTACCTCGACGAGTCGGCCCCCTCGAGTGAATCGACCGTGCGAACGATAGCCCTTGCCGGAGGGGCACGGTGGCTCCGGATTGCATACGCGGGAGTGCGCGTAAACCCGACCATGCAGCAACAGGCCAATCCCTTTCTCCTCAACTACGCTTCTCCGTCCAATGCGATCGGACAGCGCGAGCTTCGCACTGCATGCGGCGACATCGATCTCTCCTCAGTCATTAACCCGCTAATCCTGCAGTCGTTTCTGAAGGCCTTCGACGGCCTCATGATCGTCGACGCAAAAAACGGCGAAGTCATCTATGCGGCCCGGCCGAATCGCGGCATCGAGATCGCACCTGCGGACATCGGCGTCACGAACGTTTCGGTGATGCGTGAGCGAGTCGGTTGGCGGGACTACGCCGAATTAGATGCCTCCGCCCTGTCGCAACAGACTCGGGAGATCGACGTTGACGTCGCTGGCGACAGCTACAAACTCTTTACACGTCCCTTTATCTTTGCCGCTCGTGATGTATCGGGACGTATCGGGCCACCTGAGGAGACGACACGCTGGATCGTCTGCGGCCTCGTCGCGCAGAGTCGATTCCAGTCCGAGGTGCGTACGATTTCAGCCTCTCGGGTTGCGATCATCGTGGCGGTTCTCATCTTGGCAATCTGCTGGTGGCCGTTCCTCCGCATATGGTTGAGCGACGAACACAAGGCGCTTACGATCACTGACGCCATCTCCGTTGTCTTCAGCGCCATGATCGTCACGTCGCTCGTAACGCTCATCTTTATCGACGCAGTCGGATACAGCCGCCTTTCGCAGACCGGCGACGATCAGCTCCGCGAGTTCGCTGCCTCCATGCAGGAGGACTTCTCAAGCGACATTCTTCGCGCCGCACGCGCACTCCACGCCATCAAGCCCTGGTCGGAGCGCCGAAACTGGAGCGATTGGCAATTGGCAGGCTTCGGCGAGAGTGGCAGAGTGGAGTTGCTGACGGATCCCGACATCGCCGCGTTCCCTTACTTCTCGCAGATTGCCTGGATCGATCCAGCCGGCAACCAAATCTATAAGGCGTCGCGTGTACGCCGGACGCCGCGAGTGTCTGTCGCCGAACGCACGTATTTTCAAAACGCTTTGAATGGTCGGACGTGGCATATCCAAGAGCAGGGGCGAGCAAAAACCGGGGCCCAAGCCGGCTACGAAGTGACGCTCGAGTCGGTCCGCTCCCTGACGAACGGACAAGCGCAGGCCGTAATGGCGATGCCCACCGGTAACAAGGAGCTGCCGGTCCTGGCGATGGCATTCGATCTCATTGACGTGATGCACGCTGTACCACCCGCCGGCGTGAGGTTCGCCATCGTCAACGAGGACGGCGATGTGATCTTTCACTCTGAACAGGAAAGAATCGGCGTCGAGAGGTTTTTCTCGGAGACCGATGATGCACGCGATCTGCGAAGCGCCATTCTGGCGCGGCGCGAACGCAAGGTCTCGACCCCATATTGGGGGGAGGACCACAGTCTCTATGTCCGGCCGCTCAAGGGGACCGCGTGGTCGCTGGTGACGTTCCGGCAGAAGGGCCTCTTCCGCGCCGTCAACATCGAGATGCTGGTGATCACTATCCTGCTTCTGCTACTCAGCACCTCGATCTATCTCGTCATTTTTCTCATCATTGTGCTGCGTATGCCACGGTATCGAGCCCCCTCCCTCTGGCCAGACAAGAAACGGGCCGAGGATTACACGCATTTGATCGTCGCCTACGCTCTGGCCGCGGTGGCCATCTCGCTATGCATTTACGGCCTTGCGCCGCGGTCCTTGCTCCGTGTCCTTTTCGTCGCGCCTGCGCAGACGGTGCTTAGTACCTATCTGCTCCTTCATCACCGGCGGCGAAGCTGGGTCTATGTTTTTGCCTTCACTGGTTGGATGGTCACGTCCGCCTTCTACGCATGGTTCATCGTCGCCGGCGACATCGGAGCGCATTTGGCCGTCTCTAATGCACCCACAGCGATGAAGATGCTCCTGCTATTCGTGCTGCTGCTGGAGTCGGCAACAGCGCTTGGTTACTTCATTGGCCGCGAATCGGCGACGCTCCAGGCCATGTTGGCGCGGGTGCGCTATCCGCTCTCGTATCGGGTGAGCGGAGTCCTGTTGCTGATCGCGACTTCGGCGCTTCCAACGATCGGCTTTTTCAAAATCGCGAGCTGGCTGGAGCTCGAAACGTTGGTGAAGTTCGCGCAACGCGATCTCATCGGCAAGCTTGAAACACGCCTTGAGAAAATAACCGAAGCGTCATTCGCCACCGCTGCTGACTTCACGAACTCGACCTCGAAGGAGGCACCGTCGGCGCTGCGGCGGCTCCGAGCGGACGCGCTGCCGGCGCGCTTCGGCCACATGTTCCAAACGGCGTACTGCGTGACGTTCTGGAAGGACCGCTCTTGCAACGGTTGCGCAAAGGGGTCGCAACCAATCGTGCCGGACGCTATGGCGAACGTCTTCCCTCAGTATTCGGACGAATCAGTCGGAATGCGAGAGCTGTATGGGGCCGAAGCAACTGACGGTGGCTGGAGGGCGTGCCGGTCCGGGAGAGTACTGACTATGGACCAGCGCGCCGCGATTCCGCGTCCTGCGCTCACACTCTTCCTCCCGGACGGCACCGCGCCACCTGAGCAGCGGTTTGTCGTGACTTCAGAAGTTCCGCTCCTGTTCCCGACCTTGATCACGCCCATAAACC
>DATLVW010000323.1:0-13792 GCA_035577085.1 Thermoanaerobaculia bacterium | reverse complement strand
TCCCCTGATCGCCAAAGAAGCGGCGGAGCATGACATCCTCCGCGCTACCGGCGTAGGACACCATCATCCCGCTGTACTGCAGAGGCGTATCGATAGGGGCCATCGATCTCACGGCGGCAGTTGGCGAGGGTTCCCAGGCTCGAACGCCTTCTGAATATCCTGCGACGTCATGTAGTGCAGCCGGGCGTTTTCCTGATAACCGGCGCTGTCGCTGACGATGTGATTCAGCACCTTCGTATAGCGGCGCTCGAACATGAAGCGCTTCAGATCGGGATAAAGAAAACCAGCCGCCATCAGCGCGAGCGCGAACATATCCTCGAAGATGGGGATGAACGGCAGCGCGATGATGATGCTGCCGATGAAGAGCCCGATCAGGGCGAAGACGAAGCGCGCCGCAAGGTCGCCGCCGCGCCAGATCATGAAGTTGGTTCGCTCCAGTTCGGTCATCTCGCGCGACGCGACGAGATAGCGGGGAATGACAACCTCCTCGACCTCTTTGTCGAGCGCTTCCCAATAGGCGGCCGAACCGCCGAATTCGTCGTAAGCGGCTTTGATCTCCGCCATCTTTTCCGCGGCGCAGGCGCGGATGTCCTGATCGAATTCCTCTTCCTCAAACCCGCGCCGGCGGTGCTCGCACTCCTGCAGCACCACGTACACGACCTGCGCGTAGTCGTATTCGCTTCCTGCGATATTGAGCATTACTGGTCGTTCTTCTTCTGTTGGTATTGGATGACGCCGAGCTGTTCAAGAAGCTTGTTTCCGTCGATGATCACATTCCCGTTTGGCAGCTTCGGAATCTGGCGAATCTCTTTCTTCTGCAATGCGTCGATCAACTGCAGGCTCACATACGCGTCGCCTGCGCTGCCATTGAGCGCGGCGCGCTCTTTCTTGATGCCCTGCGCCACGGCGCTCTTCTCCGAGAGCGTTGCCTGCGCGTCCTGCTGCTTGCGGACGACATACGCGTCCGCGGCTCGCTTGGCTTGCTCGAAATCGCCTTGTGAGTGCGTGAGCTGCTCGGTGAGGTCAGCCACCTTCGACTGCAAATTTGCTTTGTTCGACTCCAGGGTAGCGAGAATCTGCGACTCCAGTTTCTCGGCCTGCTTCTCTGCCTCTTTGCGCTTATTGATCAGGTTCTGGTAGTCGGGCTTGAACGAGAAGTCGCCGAGGATGACCTGCTCGACGATGACGCCATAAGGCTTCAATTGTACCGCCATGACCTTCGTCGCATCGGTCGCCGCCGCGAAGCGCAGATCAGGGTTGTAATACTCCTCGGAATCGAGCCGGTTGAGCACGTCGCGCACATACGCACGTGCCAGCGGCCGCACGAGGCGCTCTTTCAGCGCCACAGTGTTCGGCGCGACCGTGCGCCAGATGTATGCAGCTTTCGTTGGATCGATCCGCCAGCGCACGGTGACATCCGTTTCGATGTCGTTTCCGTCCCGCGTCTTGAAGCGGAGGTCGTCCTTCTCTTTGCGGTCGCCTTCAGTCGCCTTTGCTGACATGACGAGGTTCTGCGTCGACGTGTCATACGTCGCCCAGTCGTTAATGACCGGCGCAAAGAAGTAGGTCGCTCCCGGATCGGAGATTTCCGTCGATTGCGTAATCTTGTTGAAGCGGACGCCGACCTCCGTGGCCTGCGTCGTGTGCGGCGTACAGGCGGCGAAGAGCGGGGCGATGGCGAGCAATGCGATCAGTCGTATTTTCATTGTCGCCTCAGTGTTTGCCCGTCAGCTTGCCGATGTCGGTCGGGTCTTCGCTGATGTAAATCGGACCCTGGATGCCATTGAGAATCGCCAGCCCTTTGCGCAGCCGCAGGAGTTTGTCGGACCCTGCGCCTTCCATGGCCTTGTTGATTTCCTCGGTGCCCTGCGCTTCCGCACTCTTGACGAGCAGATCCGCTTCGGCATGTTTGGAGCGCTCGTAAAAATCCTTTTGCGCATTGAGCCCGGTGATCTGTGCCTGAAACTCCGCGCTGCGCACGTTGATCGAGTTCTGTCCCTCGGCAGTCGTTTGCTTCAATCGCGTATCGACCTCGGCCTGCTTGGCCAGCGCCCGGTTCGTCAGCACCGACTGATCCTGAATCTTCTTCTGCTCCGTCAGTTGCTGGAACGTGTCGGGGTAGTCGTATTGCCGGATGAGCACGTCTGCCAGCTCCAAGCCGTTCTGACGGAACTTCTCGGACAGCTCGCGCTTCAGATCGCGTACCTTGGCGATTCGTTGATCGCGGTAGAACTCCTCGGCGCGCAATTCGCCGAGGTGCTGCTTGATGGCGGGATCGGTAAAACGGAGGACGACGTTGTCTTCGTAACCACGTCCGAAACCGAATTTCGACACGACGAGAAAGGGATCGGCGATGCGGTAGAGGACGGTCACGTCGACCGCGACGGGGTAGCCGTCGACAGTGGGCACGTTGATCGCCGCGACCGTGCGGTGGTCAGCGCCGCGCTCGCTCTCATCGTTCGTGAACTCTACCGCCTGGATGTTGCGCGGAAACGTGCGGATGGTCTCGTAACCCGAAATTGCGCGCCGGTAGCCGGGCTCCACGAGCTGCTTCTGCAGCCCCTTGCTCATGCCGAACGAGATCTGACGCAGCCCGATCTGGTCGAGCGGAACGTACGTAATGAAGCACGCCCGCATGAAGATGATCGGGACGAGGATCACGCTGGCGCGCAGCAGGAATCGTACGAATCCTCCTCGCAGAGGCGGCAGTTTGAAGGGAAACGAGGGCTTGAAGCGGGGAGTGGATGTGGCGGGTGTAGCGGACTCGAACATGAATAGACCTGCTTTCCCCGAGGGGACGACGTGTCCCTTGATTCTACGTCGGAACGCGGGTTAGGTTTGGTAAGCGCTTGCGTCAGCGGCCGGATCAAGGTCAGCGATCAGGGAAAGAGACAAGAGATCAGAATGCGGTGATCATCGTCCCCGCCTTCAGGGAGCCAGGATTGTGCAATCAAGCGCTTCGATGCGGCCGAAGTCTTTGTCGAAGGTCACCAGGTGGCCGCCACTGTCGATAGCCGACGCGGCGATCCACATGTCGTTCACTGAAACAGGGCGGCCAGCGCGCCGTTGGCGGGCGAAAATCTGTCCGTAGCGACGGGCAACGTCGGGAGTCGTCGGCAGGATCGAAACGAAAGGCTCGGAAAGGAACTCGGTCAGAACGCGGCGGTTGACGCTTGCACGCGAGCCCAGTTCAAACGCGCCCTCCAATTCGCCGAGTACCGTCACGGGAATTAGCAGGGCCTCGGCTGACGCGAGCAGATCGGTTAACTCCGGGTGCCCCATGCGCATGTGGGAGTACGCCGAGGTGTCCATGACGAGCCGTTGCACGGTGGTTACCGCCAGAGCGACTCGTCGATCACCCGTTGGGCGGCGACCGCTTCTTCAACCTGTGCGAGGTCGTCAGTCGTCCATGTGGCATATCGCGCCAGCCGTTCACGGCGAGCATCGGAACCGACGGCCTGGCTGAGAATCTCGAGCACCGTGGTGTTCACGCTCCGCCCACGACGCTTGCTCAGTCGCCGAAGTTTCCCGGCGACATCTTCCGGGACGCCGCGGATGGTCATCTGCTTTGCCATGCCTGCATGCTAGCACAATTGTGCCTGCATTCCCGAGGAGAATCAGCAACCACAGAGGCTCAGAGTGTACAGAGATGAAACGATAACTTTGTGATTTCTGAGCCACCGATCAGGGAGACTGTCGCGCTCCTGATCTCTTCGTCTCTTGTCTCTGATCTCTGGTCGCTACTTGACGCCGAGGTTTTCCTCGATGAACTTCCACATCGCGGCGCGCATGTGCGCGACCAGCGCCGGATCCACCACGCCGTGCCGCGACTTCGGATAGACCTGCAACTGATACGGCTTGTTCGCCTTCTCCAGCTCGTAGATGAACTGAATCGTGTTCTGCATGTGCACGTTATCGTCGATCGTGCCGTGCAGCAGGAGGATGCTGCCGTGAAGGTCCTTCGCCGCCCAGCGTGGCGCCGTCGCCTTGTAGCCTTCCGGATTGTTCTGCGGCATCAGCATCACGCGCTCGGTGTAGATCGAGTCGTAATCGCGCCAGTCGGTGACCGTGCCGCCAGAGATTCCCGCGCTCCACATCGTGCTGTGCGTCAGCGCGTACGACGTCATGAAGCCGCCGTAGCTCCAGCCGCTCAGCAACACGCGCGACGAATCGACGTACGGCTGCGACTCCAGCCACTTCAACCCATCCTCGAGATCGCGAAGCTCTCCTTCGCCCATCCGCTTGTACGACGTCCAGGCCGACTCCATCCCTTTGCCGCTGGCGCTGCGGTTGTCGCAGATCCAGACGATCACGCCGTGCTGCGCCAGGAACTGGTGCCAGAGATAGGTCGACGCGCCCCATGCGTTGCGTACCTGCTGCGCGTGCGGACCGGAGTACGTGTGCTCGTAGACCGGATACTTCTTCGTCGGATCGAAATTCGGCGGCTTGATCATCTCTGCTTCCATCACGAAGCCGTCGCGCGTCTTGACCTGCACGAACTCCGGCTTGGCGATGTTCAGACTGCGCATCAGCGGCGCCTCATTCGCGTCGACGACGCGCACGCTCGTACCGTCATGGCGATGCAGCGACGTCGAAGGGGGCGTGGCGGCATCGGAGAACGTGTCGAGATACGCCGTCAGCGACGGATTGAAGTTGACAGTGTGCTGGCCGGGCGCGTCCGTGAGGCGTTTCAGACCGCTGCCATCGAGATGGACGCGATAGAGATCGGTGCCGAGAACGCTGCGCTCCGTGCCGGAGAAATAGATCCAGTCGTTGGCGTTGTCGATGCCGTGCAACGTGCGCACTTCCCACGGTCCGGTCGTGATCTGGCGAATGAGTTTCCCGTCGGCGGCGTATTGATAAAGGTGCTTGAACCCGCTCCGCTCGCTGAGCCAGAGGAATGATCCATCCTTGAGCCAGACCGGATTGCCGGTCGGTTCCGTCCATGCTTTGCTGGAATCGCGAAAGAGCGTTTTCGGCGCGCCGCCCCCACGAACTTCGGCGGCGTCGAGATCGAGCCACGTCTGCTCGCGGTTCTGCACCTGGTACATGACCTTCGCGCTGTCCGGCGACCAGTCGACGAGAACGATGAGGAAGTCGCCGCTGCTGTAACTCTCGGTGCTCACCTCGTGCGGCGTTTCGCCCGCGGCCCGGACGGTGAAGAGCTTCACGCCCGGATTCGGCGCGCCCGCTTTCGGATAGAGCTCCGACTCGACGTTCTGCTGATAGGGGATGTGATCGACGACGGCGAAATGCTTCACCGGCCGCTCGTCGAGCTGCAGGTAGGCGATGTAGGACGAGTCGGGACTCCACCAGTACGCGCGGAAGTTGCCGCGGCCGTACACCTCTTCCTGATAGACCCAGTCGAGGATGCCGTTCTGGATGTTCTCGTTGCCGTCGGTGGTGAGCTGCCGCTCGCGCTGCGTAGCGACGTCGACGACGTAGATGTTGTTGCCGCGCACGAACGAGACAGATCGTCCGTCCGGACTGAACGTCACTTCCTCTTTCGCACCCGGCGAGGAGGTAAGGCGCGTCATCGAATCGCTGTCGAACGCGTAGAGGTAAACGTCGTTCGCAATCGTCAGCAGAACGCTTTTCTTGTTCGGGCTGAAGTTCCAGTTCCGCTGTTTCGTGAAACCGGTCGCTTCCTCCGCCGTGACTCCGGTGATCTTCTTCGCCGCCGCTTCCAGCTTCGCGGCGTTGAAGAGCACGCGCTTGTTGCCCGTCTCGCTCTCGATCACCTCCTGCTCGACGACCTTTCCTTCTTCGGTCCGAGGCCACGCAAACGCTTTGTCGTCGAGCCAGACGAAGCCACCCTGCGGCGTTCCGCCAAACGACACTTTCGCTTTCGGATCAAAGACGTTCTCGAGCGTCAGCTCGCGAATCGTCGGCTTCGGCTGCGGCGTGGTCTTGATGTCTTGCGCGAAACCGGAGAAGGCGGTGAACAGAAGTAGAGCGGCGATGCAGTTCTTCATGGACGCGCGTTATATCCCGCCGATGGGGTGCGCAGGAAGGGCTCAGCTTCGGTAGAAGTTCGGGAGACTCGCCTTTTGATAGTCCTCTTCGGTCTTCTTGACTGCCTTATCGAGCAGGGCGTAAGCGTGCGCTCGTAGGGCGGCTCGATGAGGAAGGATGGGATCTGGCGCCAATCGATGTCGCGTTTCTCGAGAAACCGCCGTATCTGACGGGGCGTGAACTCCTCGACGCGGTGTACGGCGACATCTTGCCGCTCGGAATCGGTAATCCATTTTTCGGCGCCCAGATCAGCCGTGAATGCGACGCGGACGCGCCAACGACTCCAAGCTTCGTCGAGCAACTGGAGCGCTGTTTTATCGTCGGCGGTGATATCGAGAAAGATTGTCAGCCACGGTGTTCTGAGTTTTAGCTTTTCTGCGCGACGCGCAAGACTGTCTAGCGTCAGGGGTCCGTCATTGCCGAGGACGTTGAGGTCAACCTCACCCGCCAGTACTCCATTCAACAGGTCGAGTACTGCCGCAATCTCATCTTCCGGAGAACCTCTCCCATCCACAAGCTCTTTGAGCGTTCCTGCGATATCGGCGTCGTTCGCCTTGTTCCCGACAAGATCATCCAGATCTTCGACTTTCGCAAAAACAAACGTTTGAAAGGGAAGCTGCAGGTTGTCCTAGAGAAGATGGACCACGGCCACCACGTCCTCCGCGCCTGTGCCAAGAACGCGGTGCTGCGGATGTATGAGAAGTTCTCAACCTTCTTGCGTATCGAAGCCCTGAGCAACAATCTCGGCGACTTCGGGCTACGCAAGGGCCTCGACAACCTCGACCACGTCCGCAAAACGCTGACCGCTGTCACCGACCGCTTCGCCAACTTCGAGGCTCAGGCACTCAACGTCCAGGTGGACTTCCCTCTCTTCCAGCGACTGGCCCTGCCCATCACCTCAGGCCGTACCCGCGTAGCCGGTATCAAGATCCACGACACTCGCATGATCCGGCTCATGGAGGTTCTCCTTCACGCCGGTACAAAGATCGGCGGATGGCGCTCCACCGACATTCACCAGGCGATCTTGAAGGCCTTCTCCCTCCAGCCCGCCTCGTACTCCCTGACTCAGCTACGCTACGACGTCCGAAAGATGAAAGCTCACGGCCTGGTTGAGCGAGATGGCAAGCGCTACGTCTATCGACTGACCGAAAAAGGAAACAAGGTCGCGCTCATGTTCATCCTGTTCCACGAGCGCGTCGCCGGCCCACTCGCCAACAACCTTTTCAGCGATCATCCGCCTACGCCCGACTTCCCACCGCCCACCAGAATCGAAAAGGCATATCGTCGCGCTAACAAGTCAATCCAGCAGATCATTGACCTACTCGCGGCATGAAACTCTGCGAGCAAATCTCTCAGATCTCACCGCCAAGAATCTAAAGTGCCGAGGAGAGCTCATCGCATTAGCAACGATCGTCTACGGCACTTTAGACTTTAGACCTGACCCCGCGCTTGACAGGAATGGCGGATGTAAGTAGCGTCATCACTGTCCACAATCGATCAGGAAGTACGGGAGGTCTCATGCGCGTCCGGGCTATCTCTCTCATCGCTACGATCCTGGTGACCACTTCACTTTTCGCGGCCGATCCCACGAAACCGGTCGTGCAAAAGCTCGAGCAGCTCGCCTCGACCTTCTGCAATCAGACGTACGCGCTCTGCATCAAGGCGCCGTGCAGTCCGATCGTCACTCACAACAAGAAGGATGGCACCTACTCGATCGAGCAAGCCGATTGCGTTTGCGATGTTCTGTCCGGATGGTCGATGGGACCGGGAGCATGCGACAAACGAGCGCCGGAAACGGTGAACGGGCGCACGTTCCTCATTTCGACGTACTCGAACTTCTTCAACAAGACGAACCTGACGCTCTCGTGTCCGAGCTCGACCCAGATGTGGGCCTGGTGCTACGGATCGCCATGTGCCGTCGATGAGAAGAATCCCTCGAAGGCCGTCTGCACCTGTCCGATCAAGATCAGCCCCTCGATGACGCTCGGAGGGGAGTGCCGCCAGGAAGCATGCAACAGCATCTGGAGTGCGGCCACGCCGGCGAACGATGCGTACGCGAACAACACGTTCTTCAACTACATGACCGAGCACGATCTTCAGCCGCCGCCGAATCCTCCTGCGAAGGATTGTCCGACGACGACGTCGAGCAACTGATCGCTCAGTCGTTTCTGCTCCGTGGGAAGCGAGTGTTACGTAGGTCGGACTCTCCAGTCCGACTGGAACGCGATGTCGGACTAGAGAGTCCGACCTACGTATATCGATGTCGGACTGGAGAGTCCGACCTACGTATAGCTTCGTTTCAGCCGCAGCCTGCCTACGCCGCGAACCGTTGCAGGCATCCCAACACCAGCGCGGTGAAGTCTTTCTGCACGCGGGCGGTCGTGTCCATGACTTCCTGATGCGTCAGTTTCTGTTTCAGGATTCCGGCGGCCATGTTTGTGATGCAGGAGATGCCGAGCACCGGGATCTGCATTTGTGACATGGCGATGACCTCGGGAACGGTCGACATGCCGACGGCATCGGCGCCGAGGTGGCGGAAGGCGCGGATCTCGGCCGGCGTCTCGTAGGTCGGTCCGGACAGCGCCAGGTAAACGCCTTCCTGGATCAGTTGGCCGAGCTCGCGGGCAACGTCTTTTGCGATGTCGCGCAGCGATTCGGGGTAGGCCTCGCTCATGTCGGGGAAACGGACGCCGAGGTCTTCGACGTTCGGACCGCGGAGCGGGTTCATCCCCATCATGTTGATGTGGTCGGAGATGAGCATCAGATCGCCCGCCTTGAACTTCGTGTTGATGCCACCCGCGGCGTTCGTGACGATGAGCTTCTCGATGCCGAGGCGTCCGATGACGCGCGAGAGGAACATGACCTCCGCCATCTCGTAGCCTTCGTAAAAGTGAACGCGTCCCTGCATGACGACGACCGGCGTGCCCTCAACATGCGCGAGGATCATCCGCCCCTGGTGACCGACGACGGTTGAGGCGCGCGCGCCGGGGATCTCGGAGTAGGGGATCGCAGTCTCGACCTCGAGGGCGTCGACGACATCGCCGAGGCCGGAGCCGAGGATGACACCGACACGGGGCTGCATGGACGATCTGCTGCGGACAAACCTCACGGCTTCGTTGATTGCTTCAATCATTTGTTTCCTCGTTTGGACGAACTTGGAGCGCGGAGTATAGCGGTAGCGGATCGCGAGGCGAGATGGAAACCACGCCGCAATACGAAACCTCGCAACCGCGCGCTCGATCCCGCATAATGCCCGCCATCCAAGCGGTCATCATCAAAATTCGGCAACGACGGGAGCTGTGAATGGAGCGATTCTCCGGGCTGATCGGATTCGTGGGGATTCTGGCGATTGCATATCTGCTGTCGACGAACCGGCGCGCAATTCGCTGGAAGACCGTTTTCTGGGGCCTGACGCTTCAGATCGTCACCGCCATCGCCGTGTTGCGCGGCACGCAGATCGCGGATCTGTTCCGAAAGTTCATGCCGGCGATCAATCCATGGATCGCGGCGCTGATCTTCGTCGTGCTCACGATCATCATCGTGCAGATCACCAAACGGATGGAGCACGGCACCCCGCGAACGGGCGTCTGGGGCGTCTATCTCGTCATCAGCGCCGTTCTCTTTCTGGCCTACAACCTCCTGGCGTTCCTCTTCCAGAATCTGAAGGACGTCGTCACCCATCTGATCAGCTACACGGCCGAGGGCTCCAAGTTCGTCTTCGGCCCGCTCGGCGATCCGGCCAACACGAACATCGGCTTCGTCTTCGCCTGCCAGGTGCTCCCGACGATCATCTTCATCGCCTCCATCTTCGCCGTCCTCTACTACCTCGGCGTGATGCAGGTGGTTGTGCGCTTCTTCGCGAAGCTGATGTCGCGCTTCATGGGCGCGTCGGGCGCGGAGTCGCTCTCGGTGGCCGCGTCGATCTTCATGGGACAGACCGAAGCACCGCTGACGATCCGGCCGTTCATCGACGGCATGACGATGTCGGAGTTGATGACGATCATGACCGCCGGCATGGCCCACATTTCGGGCGGCATCATGGCGGCGTACGTGCTCGTGGCGAAGGTCGACGTCATTCACCTGCTCACTGCGGTGATCATGACCGCGCCGGGCGCGATCATGATGGCGAAGATGATCGTGCCGGAGACGGAGAAGCCGGCCACCGGTGCGGATGTCGAAGTCGTCGTTCCGAAGCAGGATGTGAACGTGATCGATGCTGCCGGCCGCGGCGCCATCGAAGGTCTGCATCTTTCCTTAAACGTTGCCGGCATGCTGATCGCCTTCATCGCGCTCGTGGCGTTGGTGAACGGCGTGTTCGGCTACGCGCACGGGATGGTGTGGTGGGTTCCGGAAAGCCTCGACAAACTTCTCGGCTGGATCTTCAGCCCGATCGCATGGGCGATGGGTGTGTCGTGGAAGGACAGCCTCACGGTCGGCAATCTCCTCGGCACGCGCATGGTACTGAATGAGTTCGTCGCCTTCGTCAACCTCGGCAAGCCCGGCGTCGGGTCGAGCCTCGATCCCCGCAGCTTCGTCATCGTTACCTACGCACTGTGCGGCTTCGCGAACTTCTCCTCGATCGCCATCCAGATCGGCGGCATCGGCTCGCTCGCCCCATCGCGACGCGGCGATCTCGCGCGGTTGGGACTCCGCGCGATGCTGGCCGGAACGCTGGCGAACTTCCTGACGGCGACGATCGTGGGGATCCTGTACGTGGCGAAGTAGGGGAGTGCTGCAGAGTTCCTGAGTATCTCCCGGTTGCGCCCTGGGTGCGCACGTACGGACCTGCCGCGACGCAAGGTTGCACGCTCGGAGCGCACATGCGCTCCTACTGCGACGCAGTGGGACACTCCCGGAGCGCACATGCGCTCCTACTGCGACGCAGTGTGGCACTCCCGGAGCGCACGTGCGCTCCTACTGCGACGCAGTGTGACACCGCCGGAGCGCACATGCGCTCCTACTGCGACGCAGTGGGGCACACTCGGCGCGCACGTGCGCACTCACCGTGTCACAGCGTTGCACCCTCGGCGCGCACGTGCGCACCGGTCACGCCGCATTATCGCGAGCGCGGCGCGTACGACATCCGCGCATGTGCCGCGTTTTCAAGCAGTTCGGACGAGGCGTGGTTAATCGCCTGCGCACTGGCACCCCCCTCATCCGGCCTTCGGCCACCTTCTCCCCCCGCAAAAAGCGCGGGGGGAGAAGGCGCTCGATTGGAGAGAGCCGAGGGGAGGGGTGTGAGAAATGCGGGCTAACGCAGCGCTTCGATCAACCTCACCATGTCCTCCGGCAAACCGCCCGAGAATGTCATCTGCTTGTCCGTTCTCGGGTGCGGAATCACCAGAACTGCTGCGTGCAACGCTTGCCTTTGGAACGATGCGATCGCTTTCTGGAGTTTTTTGTCGGGGATGCCTCGCCATTGCGGTCCGGAGTAGACGGGGTCGCCGATGATGGGATGGCCGATCGATTTGAGGTGAACGCGGATCTGGTGCGTGCGGCCTGTGTGCAGGACGCAGCGGACGACGGAGGAGTGGCGCAGCGATTCGATCACGCCGTACTCTGTGACCGCGCGGCGGCCGCCGGTGACGATCGCCATCCGTTTTCGATTGTGCGGATCGCGGGCGATGGGCGCATCGATCACGCCCTGCGATTCGCGCGGGGTTCCGTAAACGATGGCGATGTACTCCTTCCGCACGCGTTCCGTTCCCCAGGCCGCGCTCAACTTGCGATGCGCGACGTCATTCTTCGCGATGACCATCACGCCGCTCGTGTCTTTGTCGAGGCGGTGCACGATGCCCGGCCGAAGCTCGCCGCCGATACCGCTGAGGTCGCGCACGTGAAAAAGCAACGCGTTCACCAGCGTTCCGTCCGCATGTCCCGCCGAGGGGTGGACGACGAGTCCGGGCGGCTTGTCGATGACGATCAAATCCTCATCTTCGAAGATCACCGTGAGAGCCAATTCCTGGGATTGCGCGGTCGCCGGCAGGAGAGGAGGGATGTCGAGAACAGCAGTCGCCCCGGCCGCAACGCGCACGGAAGGCTTGCCGGCCGCCTTCCCGTCGAGCGTGACGTGGCCATTCTCGATGAGCCCGGCCAGAAAACTCCGGCTATGCTCGGGAAGATGCGTTGCCAGAGCCCGGTCGAGCCGTTCCCCCTCATCCTGATCCACGAACGTAACCTTCAACGGTCCCTCATATCATGCTAGAATCGCATAGTTCTTTGGCGAAAGCCCTGAGCGTCGAAGTGTGACGTTCTGCTTCTTTGGTTCGTATCAAGTTTCGTCGTGTCTTTTTTGGCTGGCAAAGTCGATTAGAATGCGTACGCACTTTTCGATCGAGGCAGTCTGATTCCAAATACTCGTAGCAAAAGGGGAGAATATGTTGAAAGTGAAACAGTTGGGCGTGGCTGCAGCGATCGCGTTGTTCGCCGGTGCGGCGATGGCCAGCAACTTCCGCGCTGCCGACCAGGTCTACATCCCGGCAGCCGGCCATATCGTAGGCGCGAATGCCACCTTCGTCTCCGATGTCTTCATCTCGAACCTGAGCGATGACTCGGTCGATGTTTCCGTGATTTACGCCACCGGCAACACGACGGCCACCGCCGTGCAGACTCCGTTTCCAAAAGTGCTCACACTGGCACCGAGGGAACGTCGTGAGCTGCTCGACTTCATGTCGAACACGCTCCACCTCAGCAGCGCGTTCGGACAGGTGATCTTCAACGGCTGCCTGAAGGATGCGGACTGCACGCCGAATGCGACGACCGGCCTGAATTCGAACTACCGCAACATCAGCGTCGAGAGCCGCATCTATTCGTTCACGACCGGAGCGAACCAGGCGACGGCGCCGACCAATGGTCAGCTCTTCTCCGGCATCCCCTGGTATAACTTCGTTTCGGAGAGCGCGTCCGGCGCCGGTCTGGATAAGATCTTCATCACCGGCCTTCGCAACACGCCGCAATACAAAACGAACGTCGGATTCGTGAACGCCTCGCAGTTCTCGACGACGACGCTGACCGCGAAGCTCTACAGCGGCTCCGCTCCCAGCACGGTCATCGCTACAGCCAACTTCACGCTTCCGCCCCTCGGCTTCCAGCAGACCACGCTGGGCTCCAGTCTGTTCGGAAGTGCCGTCCCCCAGAGCGCGACCTCGACCAACCTGTTCATCACCGTCGAGCAGGGTAGTACGCAGAAAGTCGTCGGCGGACCGAATGATGCCGATGCCAATGGTTGCCCGACGGGTTGCCCGGCGTTCTTCGCGTACGGCTCGCAGCTCGACAACTCGACGCAGGACGCCACGACGCTCGAGTCGCAGTATTCGCTTCCGCTCACGAACAACGCCATCACGTGCATCTACAGCCCGGACGTCGCCGCCTGCAAGTCAGGAACGACCATCCATCGTGCGGCGAAGCATCAGTTCTAAGAGCAATTTAGACTCGGTTTGAATCGACGGCCGCGCCTCAGGGCGCGGCCGTTTTTTTATGTCACGAAGATCGGAATGCGGTCCGGCGTAACATGCTTAGCTACTGACAGAATGCGCTTGACCTCTGCATGCTTCTTCCCACTCTTAGTTCTCTCGATAGGTTGCGGCAAGCTGCCGACCGCGCCAGCCGAGGGTCACGCGGCGCTGACCGCCAATGAGGTCGCGGCTTCCACGGGACGCCGGCGCGTGACGAGCCCCTACAACCGTCTTGTGCCCCCGTGCGCCGCGCCGGCGCCCCTGCACGCGGCCGCGCCGCAGGAGCGGGTACCAGGCTACATCTTCAGGTATCGCGACGGCAC
>DATLVW010000322.1:0-3152 GCA_035577085.1 Thermoanaerobaculia bacterium | reverse complement strand
CAGCACGTGGGGCTTCGCGGCCTACATGCAGAGAATGAGGCGCGACGGCTTCGCAGACGGCATCATGAATATCGTCACGCGCGACGGTAGAAAGCGGACCTGGAAGTACCGCAATGCGCTCGAGATAGATGAGCATTCCGTGTCCGTAATACTGGGCGTCGCACGCGATGTGACCGAATGTGAGGAAGCCTTCCAGGCGGTATTGCGAAGCGAAGAGTACTTCCGCTCGATCGTCGAGAACGTCTCCGACATCATCGCCATCATGGAGCTCGATGGCAGCCTCCGCTACGGCAGTCCCTCGGTCTGCAGAGTTCTCGGCTACTCCAGGAGAGCGCTTCGTGGCATGCGAGGGCTCGATCTGATCCATCAGGACGATGTGACACAGGCGACGAGCTACCTGGCGCGCCAGATCGCGGACCCGGCCGCTGCCCAGACCATCGAATTGCAGGTCCGTCACGCCAACGGTGCCTGGCGCTGCTTCGAGATCATGGCCACGAATCTGGTCAAGAAGGGGCGGACCTCGGCCATCGTGCTGAACGCCCGCGACATCACCGGACGCAAATTCCTGGAGGCGCAACTGACGCAGGCCAACCGCCTCGGCGCACTCGGCCGCCTCGCCGCCACCGTCGCGCACGAGTTCAACAATGTGCTGATGGGGATGCAGCCGTTCGCGGAGTTGATGCAGCGCCCGGACGCGAAGCCCGATCTCATCGCCAAAGGCGCCGGTTACATCGCCAACTCCATCCAGCGCGGCAGGCGCATCGTGCTCGATATCCTTCGCTTCGCACAGCCGTATCAACCAGTCGTCGCCGCGGTTGACCTTCATGAGTGGTGGGAGACGTTCGCTCCGGAAGCGGAGAACGTTCTCGGAAACGTGATCTCCATCGTTTCGGCCATTCCGCGGGGCCTTTACGCGACGGCCGACCGCATGCAGATTTCGCAGGTGCTGGCGAACCTCGTGGCGAATGCCCGCGATGCCATGCCCGACGGCGGACTGCTCACGGTCGAAGCCAACGACCTCGGAGCCGACGCGTCGTTCTCGTTCGGCGTGGTGCCACATCCCGAGCGGTTCGTGCAGATCTCGATCAGCGACACCGGAAAGGGCATGGCGCGAGACGTCATGGAGCGCGTCTTCGAGCCGCTCTTCACCACAAGACAGAGCGGCGGCACAGGTCTTGGGCTCGCCGTCGCGCATCAGGTGATGACGCAGCACGATGGCTACATCTTCGTCGAGAGCGAGCTTGGCCAGGGCAGCACGTTCCATCTCTTCCTGCCGAAAGCGGCACCACCTGCGAGAAAAAAGTCCGGCCAAACCGCCGCCAACCGGGCGCCGGCATCCCGCAGGGTGCTGTTGATCGACGACGAGCAGATGATCGTCGAGGGCATCGCGGCGCTGCTGGAGGTAGACGGCATCGAAGTCGAATCCATCGGCAGTGGTTTCGAGGCAGCGGAGACGATCGCCCGCTTTCATCCCGATCTGGTCGTGCTCGACCTCGGGCTTCCGGGCATGAACGGCAGCGAGGTCTATGCGCACATCCGCGAGATCGACCGCTTGCTCCCGGTCATCTTCGCCAGCGGCCACGGCGACGGTCAGCTTCTTCACGATTCCTTCAAAGACCCGCACACGAGATTCCTGCAGAAGCCGTTCGAAGTCACGGATCTGCTGGAGATGATGGTGGACATCGAGTCGGAAGGTACGTCATGAGTCCGGATCCATCATTGAAACGTGCGTTGGTCATCGACGACGACGACCACATTCGCGAGCTGCTGCAGACACTTCTCGAAACGGCCGGATTCGAAGTGGAGACGTTGCGCGATGGCATCGACGCCGTGGAGTTGAAGAAGGACTACCACGTCATTCTGCTCGACATGAAAATGCCGATCTTCGATGCCGGCCGCCTCACCGATTATTGGAAGATGACCGATCCCGCGATCCTGCGCCGCGTCATCCTGCTCAGCGGCTACTCCAGGCTGGCGTCCGACCGCGATTTCGGAACGTTCGCCAGCATTGCGAAACCGTTCGACTACCTCGATCTGCTTTCGACCGTCGACGAGTGCGTGCGCCAAACGCCTGCGTGATGTGGCCGGTTTCAGAGCGGGTGTCCGCTTTCCATACGCATGCGTCAAAGCGGTGTTTCGCATAAGTGACTGATTTCAAGTGATTTGCCGTAATCCTCTGCTCGGTATGCCGTCTGCTCTTTGGTCCACCAGAGGAAGCGAACATGAGCAGACTGGTCCTGGTTGTCGACGACGAAGAAGCGATTGTGTCCGGCCTGATGTGCCTGCTGGAAGATGAAGCGATCAAGAGCGCCGGCGCATTCGACCGCCTCTCGGCGGAGGCGCTGATGGAGACGACCTTCTACGCGGTGGTCGTCGCCGATCTCCGGTTGCACACGGTGGAGGAGGGTCTGGAATTGCTCGACGGAATCCGGCGGATCAGCCCGCGCTCGCGCGTCGTCACGTTGACCGGTTACAGCACGCCGGAAATGGTCTCCGAGGTCTTGCGGCGAGGCTCGACGATGGTGATCCATAAACCGGCGGTAGGAGAAGAGATCATCGCTGCCGTCGCTGACCTGCTGGCGGAAGTGGAAAAGCTCGCCGACGCCCAGGCGACTCTCGACCTCGAGCAACTGCACCTCGGCCTGCGAAGACTTCTGCACTCGATCCCCCGCAAACGCTACGGCCTGAGCGCGGAAGAAGCGGAAGAGGTGGTGCAGCAAGCATGGCTGCTGTTTCTCGAAAAACGAAATCTGATTCGATTGGCCAAGCCGTGGCTCATCGGGACCGTCGCGAATCTCTGCAAGCGCCAGATCGGCGTCACCGTCCGCCGCCGCGAAACGTTCGACAGCGACGACACGCTCGCGTCCCTTCCCGACAAGCGCGCCATCTCTCCCGACACCGCCATCGCCCTCCGCCAGGCCCTCTCCGCCCTCGACGATCAGTCGCGCAAACTCTGCGTCCTGATCGCCGTCGAAGGCCTCGCCTACGACGAAGTCAGCAAACGCCTCGGCCTCCCCCTCGGCTCAATCGGCCCGATGTACCTCCGCGCCAAATCGAAAATGCGCATGCAGATGGCGGCTTGAGGGCGAGGGCAAGTTCGCGCCGTAGTTTCGTCCAATCGAGATTGGTGTCATCCTGAGACTGCCGGAGCC
>DATLVW010000321.1:0-3012 GCA_035577085.1 Thermoanaerobaculia bacterium | reverse complement strand
TCCTCATGCATCGGACGGACGGTCGTCAGGTACTGATCGATCACGGACGTCAGGCTTCTTCCCCTCGATTCGATGTCGCGCGTGAGGCGCCGCAGGAAGCGGATATCGGCCGGCGTGTCGACGAAGAGCTTGATGTCGATGCGCTTGCGCAGCTCCGGTTCGGCAAGCACGAGGATGCCCTCGACGATGATGACTTTGCGCGGCTCCACGCGGTGCGTCTTGTCAGGATTGCGCGAGTGCGTCGCGAATTCGTAGACGGGGACATCGACCGATGATCCCTTCGCGAGCACGTCGAGATGCCGCACGAGCAGTTCGGTCTCCAGCGAGTCAGGGTGATCGAAGTTGATCTGATGCCGCTGCTCGGGCGAGTAGCCGTCGAAGTTGCGGTAGTACGAGTCGTGCGAGATCCACTCGATCCGGTCTTTTCCGACGCGGTCGTAGATGGCCCGCGCCACCGTAGTCTTTCCCGATCCGGTTCCGCCGGCGATGCCGATGATGACGGGAGTCTTCATGCTCCGGTGCTCTCTTCGAGCTCCGCTTCGGTCATGAAGTCGGAGATATCGTCAGCGCCGCAGATGTTGCAAATGGCCGTGGCCAGCTTGCCGTTCACGTATTCGAACTGATAGGTCGGACTCTCGCACTGCAGGCAGATGAGGTACTCGGGCTCGTCCATGAACGCGAAGAATACAGAACCAGGCGCGCGTTCTCTACTGATTCTGCGCTTGCCCGATCAACGGAGCTCCGATCGCGGGTTGAATGAAGTGCGTTTCGTTCGTCGAGTTGTCGATCACCGAGGCGTAGGTGTAGGTGTCGGGAGAACTGGTCTCGACGATCACGACGAAGTCATCGCCCTTGGTGATCATCGGAAAGAGCGATTGCACCGCGGTGTGGATCAGAGTGCTCGCGCCGACGGGGAGTCTCGTCACAGCCAGATTGCGGCCTGGCACTCGTTGAATGGCCAGTGTGAAGAGCGCTTCGTGATCGCCGAGGTTGGCCAGGCCGATGTTGGTGCGAAATGCGTCACTGAAGGAGAGGCCGTTCAACGTCCGGAGAGGACCATAGCTGGGTCCGTAGGTCACGGCGATCGGCGCCGGAGGGGAGACGTCCGCTTCGCGAACGCCGTAAACCGTGGCCAGGACGCGGACGGAGCGCGCGCTGTCGATCGTAACGATCTTCAGTGGCGAGAGGGTCTCACTCATTCCGAATGATTCGGCGACGATGTCTCCGAAATGCTGCCCCGAGGACGGCGGGATGGCCACGAGAATGAACGGCTGATCGGGCGCCGTCGGCAGCGACAGCATCACGTTCGCTTCGGTACGGCTGTCGTTGAAGAGATCGATGTCGGTCTTCCAGCGGACGTTGTTCATCCCCATGACGCTCCCGACGATCGGAACGAGCACGCTGACGCTCGGCGGCGGCGTGTCGGCTGCACTCGCGGCGGCCGCGCCGAGGATCAGGAGAAGCGCTGTGAGGAAACGAGCCATGTCGTATCTAAGACGTAGCAAGATCGTCGCACGTTTCAAACGAAGCGGGGGCGAACGAGACGCCGGGCTACGACGATGATCTTCTCAACACGGCTGAGAGACAGCCGCTTCCGCAGAACTACGAGCGGATTACGGCGAAGTCGGGCGAGCACCGTCGCGTAGACGCCGCCCATCAACAGCGTGGGAAAACGGGCATCGAAAGAGAGCTCGTGAACGAGCGGCTCAGCGGCGCGAAAGTAGCTTGATGCGCGCTCGATCTGGAAGTCGATCAGACGGCGCATGGCGTCGTTTTCCTTCCGGGCGAAGAGATCAGATTCCATCACGCCAAACCGCGCCAGCTCGTCCTGTGGGAGATAGACGCGGTCGCGGTCAAGGTCGTCGCCGACGTCGCGGGTCACGTTCGTCAGTTGAAGCGCTGTGGCCAGGTTCCTGCCGTACTTGAGCGCTGCCGGCGTCCGATAGCCGTAGATGGCGAGGGAGATGTCGGAGATCGATGACGCCACGAGCTCGCAGTACTGCAGCAACTCATCGAATGTCTGGTATCGCGTTTTGATCATGTCCTGACGGCAGCCGTCGATCAGTGCGACGAACGCGCTCTTCGGGATGGCGAAGTGCCGGAGCGCGTCGGCCAATGCGATCGTGATCGGATGCGACGGACTGCCGGCATACGTCGCCTCCAGCTCGCTTTGCCACGCGGCCAGCCGATCGAGAACGGATTCCGCGGAGTCACTCGGCTCGTCGGCAATGTCGTCGGCCCAGCGGCACCACGCGTAGGCGGCGTAAACGGCTTTCCGCTTCACAGGCGGCAGGAAGCGGAATCCAACCGAGAAGTTCGATCCGTAGCGGTGCGCGATCTTGCGGCAGAGGGCATATGCCTCATCGACGGTCGGCGAGACCGGCATTACCAGCGCCTCAGCAGTCATAGGGCCTCGGCAGTCATGGCGTTTCGACGGGGCCGAGCGGCGGCACCTTCATCTCCGTGTCGCGCGAACGGCACCAGTGGATGCCCGGTTTATGCAGGCAGCGCCCGTCGTGTTTCCAGAACTTCTTGACGGCGGGGGAGAGCATCTTCTTCCACCAACTGCTGCGATGCCATCCGCTCAGATAACGATGAAAGTCTTTGGCGCGCGAGGCCTGGCGGACGAACATCGAGAGGCCGAAGTTGCCGCCGCTTTCGTAAAGGAATCGATTGACGAGACTGGTCTCCTGCTTGGCTCCGAGCTCGTGGCGCCAAAGCTCATCGAAATCGCGCTCCTCGAGGATGCTGCGCGCAGCGAGCGAGCCGCTCGTGAGCGCGTAGCGGATGCCGAGGCCGAAGAGATAGTCCTGAAATCCCGCGGCCTCGCCGACGAAGCGCGAGCCATTCGACGTCGATTGCTGCTTCAGGTGAAAGTTCATGTACGAGTAGCCGGTGCGCGCATCGTCAGAAATCTCGAGATTGTGCAGCCTCTTCGCCGCCGCGAGCGAGTGATCGAAGTACGAATCGATGCGCTTGAAGTCGGCAACGATCGCACAGCCGAACGTCGCG
>DATLVW010000320.1:0-4704 GCA_035577085.1 Thermoanaerobaculia bacterium | reverse complement strand
GCTCGGGCGACGACTTCTTGATAACGCCGAGGACTGCGCCGTTGGTCGCGTAGACGCCTTTGCCGTTCTGCCAGTCGATGTAGCAGGGATCGCCGGGCGCGTTGGGTAGCGGCGGCGCGAACGTGGCGTTGGCGAGAATCTTCCAGTCGTTCTTCATCTCCGTGCAGACATCGATCTCGTAACGGTCCTGAAGATTCATGCCGACGCCGGGCCGGTCGAGGATGCAATCGATGCCGAACTTCGCTAGGTGATCCTTCGGCCCGATGCCTGACAGCATCAGAAGTTGCGGCGAGTTGAACGCGCCGCCGGCGAGAATCACCTCGCGCTTGCAGTAGTAACTCTTGACCTCATAGTCGTCGCCGGCCTGCGGATCGGCGATGACGTTCGGATCGGCTTTGTAGAGATGCTGCCCTTCCCAGCACTCGACGCCGATGGCCTTCTTGTTCGCATCGAAGAGGATCTTCGTGGCCAGGTTGCTCATCCTGATGACGAGGTTCTGCGGATAGATGGCGCGGGTGGTGTCGATCAACTCGCGCGTTCCCAGCCGGCGTCCCTTCAGCGTTGCCAACGGGGCGAAACAGATCCCTTCGAACTTCGGCGTCCGCCAGTCGTTGGGATCCTGCGGAATCAAATCGGGGAGAACGCCGCTGATGCCTTCTTTCCAGGCGCCGAGGATCGCGGTGAGGATGGTTTTCAGGAGCGCGTCGTCGCCGAAGACGAGCGAGAGCTCCGGGCCGGTCGTATTCAGCCATCCCTCGTAGCCGTGCCGCGATGGATTCGGTTGTCCGGCTGCCGGTGCCGGGCCCGCGTAGGTGCAGCGCTCGATCCGCTCGAAATAGGAGCGCATGTTGTCCGATGACCAGCTCGCGTCGCCGGTGAGGTCGACGATGTAGTCCCAATCGCTCCCATGACCGTAGACCGTGATCATGGCGTGATGTGATGTGCAGCCGCCGAGTGTCCCGGCGCGCGGATAAAACACGCCATCTTCGGCGTCGACGAATTTCGAGTCGCGCTTCGATGTCGCTTCGTCGGAGTAGTGGCGGACGAAAAACTCCCACGACATTTCGGGATCTTCGCTGGCGTACGTGTGAAACACGGGCACCGGGTAGGCCTGCGACTGCGCCTCGATGCCGGCCTCGATCAAGCCGACTTTGTAGCCCGCTTTGGCGAGATTGCAAGCAACGGGACCGCCGCCGGCTCCGGAGCCGATGACGATGTAGTCGAAGTCAGGATTGTTCGGATCGTTCGGCATGGCATTCTCCTCAGAAGGTCTTCATGAACTCGATGAGCGCGCGCTTGTCGGCATCCGTCAGGACGGTGCCGAAGTAGTGGCCCTCGTCTTCGATGAAGTCGGGGCAGGAGTTGAGCGCGTAGAAGTCGGGGACGAGTGTGAGCAGCCGTTGCGTGGCGGCATCGTCCTTGAGCCCCTCATCGTTCACCTGTTTGAGCGCCTTGAGCGCTCGGATCAGCAACGTAACCTGTTCGTTCGTTTTCCTGAGGCCGCCGAGTTGCAGGTTCGTGTTGGCGATGAGATTGATCGGTGTCCCTTGTGGAATCGGCCCGATGTGAATGAAGCCATCGGGGTCGGCGAGGTTCTTGAGCAATGGCGCGTACGACACCGGGATCTGCAGGGAGCTTGGAACCGTGGTCCGCCAGATCGAGCCGGCACCGTCGCGTTTTTCGGCCCACAGAAGCTTCTCGATGGCGTCGTTGAACGCTTCCATGCGCGAATCGACGTCGACCTTCGCGACGTGCTTGCCGAGGGCGTTGTTGTGGAAGAAGGGGGCACAGCACCAGACCGAGACCAGCGACGGCGGGCGGTAGTAGCCGCGGCCGCCACCCGGCACTTCCCACGGTTTCGTTTTTCCGGTGAAGGGATCCCAGACCTGGATCGCGCCGGTCTTCGGCAGCGTCTTGTAGGTTTCGCTGGAGAAGTTGTCCCAGATCTGATCGCGCATCGCATTCGACGCCACGGAGCGGCTGGCGTTGGTCTTCACCTCGGTCACCGGAACCCGGATCTCAGCGCTGAGGAAGTTGTTGTCGAGGAAGTCGGGCTTCATCACTTCCTGCTCGAACCAGGCACGCCCCTCGGGAGTCTGCGGATTGACGCCGGCCGGAGGCTGTTTGCTGGAGTGGCAGCGCGCACAGTTCTGCGCGAACACCTTCTTGCCGCGGTTGAGAGTCTTCTCGTCGGCTTTGAGGTACTTCTCGTGTCCCGGCGTATTCGCCAGCTTCAGCGGCTTTGCGACGTCGATGAGGTATTGGGCCAGCGCCGGTGCGTGCGATTCGCTCCAGTTCCAGTGCGGCGAGAGTCGCTGCGCGTCGGCCACGCGGATCGGCGACTGCTTCGTGATCCCGATCAGCGGATTGAAGTGCCGCGTCCACTCCTCCCAATACTCTCCGATGTTGAGATAGACGCGGCTGAGCGCTGCCGGCAGGCCGACAGAATCGGCGCCTTCCTTCAACACGCGCGGTGTGAGCTGCGGATCGGTAACGCCCTTGAGCGCGAGCGCGCCGCCCGTCACGTGCTCCGGCACCGCGACGTTCATGCGGCCGGCGAGATTGAAGATGCCGTTCATGGTCCCGGGATTGTTGAGGTAGTCGGTGGCGATGAAGGCGGTGTCGAGCGTGCCCGGAGGGTTGCTGTTGAGTAGCTGCCAGACGAAGTTGTTCTTCGGCAGGTCGTGAGCAAACACCTCGCTGACCTTGAAGTAGTGCTGCCCGACGTAGTCGTTGAGGTTCGCGTACTCCGGCTCATCCGGATCGGGAGGCGGGTTGGTGGGGTCGGCGCCGATGTGGCAGAAGGAGCAGGCCATGCCGACGACGTACGGCCGGACGAGATTCTTGTCTGTGTAGTACTTCGGATCGTTTTGGTAGCGATTCGCGTCCCAGTTCGCCTTCGCTTTCGCATCGAAGTTCGGATTCGGGAAAAGGCGCAGCCCCATGATTCCGCTGGAGCGGCCGTAGGTGTTGAGGTCGATCTTCGAGTCGAAGTCGTACCTGGCGTCGCGGGGAACGTCGATGAGAAGACCGTACTCGTCAGGTTGCGCGGGCCGCTTGTAACCGGGCTGGTTGAAGAGGCCGTACGTCTCGAAGCGCTGGTTGCGCGGCGAGGTAACGACCCTCAGCAAGTCAGCAGTCCCGAAGGCATGGGTGGCGAGGTAATCCCAGAAGCCGCCGTTGTCGCCGGACCAGAGATTCCAGACGATGCGGCCCTTGAGGTCGTCGCTGCTCAGCGGGACATCACGTCCCTGAAAGTCCATCCCCGGGAAGGGATCGAAATCGACTTCCTTGAACGTGGCATAAGTCCAACTCGGTTTCACCGCCTGATGCGCGCAAGCCGCAGCGATCAGGAGGATGACAAGGGAGAGAAGGGCACCAGAAACGAGTCCTCGGCGTTCAGCGTTCATCGGATCTCCTCCAATAGAGGCTACTAGAGGAGTGCCCTGCGGAGCGATTTCCCTACCTTCGATTCTGCAACGATAACGTAGTGCAGGCATTCTTGCCTGCAACCGACGGGCGTCCTCGCCCGGCGGTGGTTTGGCGCCGAACAGCCAACGGAAAGGGCCACGAGTTGTGGTTCCATTTCCGGGAATCACCGACGGGCAGGGACGCCCGTCGGTTGCAGGTGTGGACACCTGCACTACTTTGCCCGGCGGTTCGTTGCCGCCGGTCTCCGATTCCGTAGCGATCTGTCCGGGTACGAATCGTAGTGCAGGCATTCTTGCCTGCAACCGACGGGCGTCCTCGCCCGGCGGTGGTTTTGCGCCGAACAGCCAACGGAGAGGGCCACGAGTTGTGGTTCCATTTCCGGGAATCACCGACGGGCAGGGACGCCCGTCGGTAGCAGGTGTGGACACCTGCACTACTTGGCCTGGCGGTTTGTTGCCGCCGGTCTCCGACTCCGTAGCGATCTGTTCGGGTGCGAAACGTAGTGCAGGCATTCTTGCCTGCAACCGACGGGCGTCCTCGCCCGGCGGTGGTTTGGCGCCAGACAGCCAACGGAAAGGGCCACGAGTTGTGGTTCCATTTCCGGGAATCACCGACGGGCAGGGACGCCCGTCGGTAGCAGGTGTGGACACCTGCACTACTTGAGCTTCGATCGTGTCGTTCCCTCGAACGGAATGTGTGTCGTTCGTGCGTCGAGCAGCGGCCCAAGTTCGTACACGTTGCGATAGCCGTAGTCGTACAACGTGATGTACGTCGAGACGTTGAGCGACGAGCGCGCGATCTTTGACGGGAACGCCTTCTCCGCGTTTACGAAGTTGTTGTTGCAGTAGATCAGCACGCGGGTGTTCTTGTCGGGAAGGAGCTGGTTGAGCCTGGCCACCGTGATGTCGGGAAAGGGGAGGTTGATGGCGCCGGCGATGTGCAGCTCGTCGTACTTGTCGCGGCTCCTGGCATCGAGCACGATCGTTCCTTCTTCCCGCATCATGCCGAGGAACTCATCCTCGGTCAGCCGCCGCGACTGCCGATGCTTCGCCGCCTCGGCGGCGATGCGCAGATGTCCCTCCATGTCGATGGCTGGATTCGCAAGCGGGTCTTCAGCGAACGTGTTGAGAGCGACGGCGAGAGTGGCAATCAAGAGCGTGGCGCGCAGAGTCATGAGGAAAGCCTCCTTGCTATTGGACGTTCGAGCGCTGGAAAGGTTCCTCGCCCGCCCTCGAAGAGACTTCCTTTCCTTCTCTCATCGTTTCCGCCGGC
>DATLVW010000319.1:0-10252 GCA_035577085.1 Thermoanaerobaculia bacterium | reverse complement strand
CGTCAAGCAGCTTAACTTCGACTTCGTTCAGGAAGTGGAAGTCAAGACCGGCGGACTGCCAGCCGAGTACGGACGGACGACCGGCGGCATGATCAACGCCATCACCAAGTCCGGCGGCAACGAGTTCAGCGGCGACGTTTTTGGTTTCGATCAGCCGAGCGGTCTGCGCTCGAGCAACGCCACGCTGACCCAGCGCCCGCACACCGCCGGTTCCTTTACTGACGACACGTTGGCGCCGACATCGCAGCTCGACTACGGCCTCGACACCGGCGGCTACTTCGTGAAGGATCGCCTTTGGTTCTTCGGCGCGTTCGACCGTAACGACCAGACTCGTTCGAACATTCGCATCAATTCGCCTCTCGCCATCCAGGCGACACCGGAGCTTCCGGGCGGCTACAACCTTCCCGTCGGCGCGACGATCGACACAAAGGTCAAGAGCCAGTTGTTTGCCGGCAAACTGACGTTGCGCGCCACCGAGAGCCAGAACCTGACGCTGTCGTTGTTCGGCGACCCGACCAAGACCAGCGGCGCGTTGTTCGGTATCAGCGGACCACCCACCACAACCCAGGGCACACGCAAGACCGGTGGTAGCGACTACATCGGCCGCTACAGCGGAATCTTCACCACCAAGTTCCTGGTGAATGCGGAAGCCGGACACCATCACGAAGATGCCACGATCTCCGGTGCAGGCACCGGCATCGCCCAGTTGATCGACCAGAGTGTCAGCCCCAACGTCACCTCGGGCGGATACGGTTTCTTCGACAACAACACGTACGACCGCGACCTTGCCAAACTCAGCGCTACGGCGTTTCTCTCCAATCACGAATTCAAAGTCGGCGGCGACTACGAAAAGATGCAGGCCAACGTTGAGAACTTCCAGGGCGGCGCCGGACAGCGCATCTATAAGTTCAAGACCTCCGGCGGCACCGTCTATTACCGTCACCGCTACTACGTCGACGATCTGGCATCGGGATTCAATCAGGCCGATCCGACGACTTGGAAGATCGCTCTTCCGCAGGTTGCAAAGCCGGAGACCAAGAACAACTCACTGTACGCGCAGGATAGCTGGCGCGTGCTGCCGAACTTCACGGTCAACGCCGGTCTTCGCTGGGAATCACAGGAACTTCTCGGCCGCGGCGGCGTCGTGGCCACGAAGATCAATGACAACTGGGCGCCGAGACTCGGCGTGATCTGGGATGTGGCCAACAACGGTCGCAGCAAGCTGTACGCGAACGCCGGCCGCTTCTACGAGAACATCCCGATGGACATCAACATCCGTTCCTTCGGCGGTGAGCTCGTTTGCTTCTGCTACAACTTCAGCGCCGATCCCGCAAATCTCCGCCCCGATTCGACCGCGCCGAAACGCAGCTCCCTGCTCGGTGGCGCCACGCCGGTCGATCCCAACCTGAAGGGTCAGTACATCGACGAGTTCCTCGGCGGCTACGAATACGAAATCCGTCCGAATCTGGCCCTCGGCATCAAGGGCACGTACCGCAAGCTCGGACGCGTCATCGAAGACATGCTCCAGGTTCCCATCACCGGTGACTACGCCATCACCAATCCGGGCACCGGCCTGGGACGTGAATCAGGTTTCTATAACTACGAAGACAGCGTGGTCGTACCGAAGGCCAAGCGCACGTACAAGGGCGTCGAAATCTCTGCCAACAAACGCTTTAGCGACAACTATCAGTTCTTCGCCAGTTACGTCTGGTCACGGCTCGAGGGCAACTACGACGGCACCTTCCAGGCGTCGACCGGTCAGCTCGATCCGAACATCAACTCCGCGTACGACTACGCCGACTTCCTGGTCAACAACCACGGACTGCTCAGCAACGATCGCACGCATCAGCTCAAGTTCTACGGCTCCTACCAGTTCTCCGGCACGAGCATGCTCAACGGTCTGGACGTCGGTTTCTCAGCCCATTACGCTTCCGGAACGCCGTTGACGGCGGTCGGTTACTCGGCCGGCTACGCGAATTGGGAGTACTACCTGACGACACGCGGCGCAGCGGGACGCGGCCCTGCCGATTATGAGGCGGACCTTCATCTCGACTATCCGATCAAGATGGGCACGGGACGTATGAGCATCATCGCGGACGTCTTCAATATCCTCGATCGTCAGGCGAAGACCGCGTTGGATCAGCGATACAACCGAGTACAGGATGGTGTCTGCGGAGGCTTTGTGGCTATCTGCGACGCCACCAATGTCCTCGACGCCAATGGCAAGAAGACCAACCTCAATCCGGGCGGCGCGGCGCTCGGTGGTGGCGGAGTTGCCGTTAAGCCGGGAACGCTTACGCCGATCGGATCGATCAATCTGGCCAATGCTCCGAACCCCGACTTCCTGAAAGCGGGTACCTCATTCACGTCCCCGCGCACCTTCCGTCTGGGAGCTCGCTACACGTTCTAGTTCGTTCGTTCAACCAGTAGTGAAAAGGCCCCGCGCTCGCGGGGCCTTTTTTTTCGCGTACGATACGCGCCGCCTCCGAAGGCGCCCACTTCCATGCGTCGCCACGTCCTCGTCATTCTCGTTCTCGTCCTGATTGCCATCGCACTCGCAGCCGCGTTGATCACACTGCAGCCAGCCGATCGCGCGCGCGTCACGCGGAACGGCAACAGCATCACGGTTCAGACGGGACGCATCGGCCTGCGCACGTTCGGCGGAAAGCCGTGTTTCGTTCCGATCGAAGGGAATCAGCTCTATTTCAAGCAGACCGTCGCGGCCGAGACCAGGACAGGCGACATCGTCAGCGTTCCGGTCAGCTTTCTGTACGAGGCGCTGTCCACGCTTCCTCCGGATTGGCCCGAGGGCGACTGGTGCACCTCACTCAATGTCTTCGTGCAACAGAGCCTCACCAGAGCTTTGCATGAGCTGCCGGCAGACGCGCTCATCGAGCACAATCGCGAAGCCGCTGACAGGATCTCCAAGTCACTGGAAGACGATCTCCAACGCGCGCGCCTCTCCGCCAAGAGCGTGGCCGCGCGAATCGTGCTTCCGCCGGGCTGGCAACAAACGCTCCCGATCCCCGAAATTGCCCGCGCCGTGCAGCCCCAATCTCCCGTCATCTTCATCGGACTCGATGGCGGCGACTGGCAACTCCTCGACGACTACGTCGCCAACGGTACGATGCCGAATCTTGCTCGTCTCGTGCGTGAGGGCGCCAGTGGCGAGCTGGAGACGGAGCAGCCTCCCCTCTCGCCCATCGTCTGGAGCACGATGATGACCGGCGTCAGTCCGATCGAGCATCAGGTGCTCGACTTTACGCGTTTCAATCCGGTCACCGGCGTCAAAGAGCCGATCACCAGCACGGAACGAAAAGCGCCGGCGATCTGGAACATGGAGACGATGGCTGGCCGGCGCGTGGCGGTCTTCGGACTGTGGGCAACCTACCCCGCCGAGCCGGTGCGCGGACTGATGGTCTCGGATCGCCTGTTCCCCTTCTTCTTCACCGCCGAGTCGTCGCCGCCGCCCGGAGCGGTCTATCCGCCATCGCGCGAAGCGTGGGCGCGGGCTGGTGTTACTGCCGCCGAGGCGGTTGTCGATCTGCCGGCGATGCGTCGTTACCTGCCGGATCTCACACAGGCCGATTTCGATTCGTTGCTGCACGATCCCAATCCATTCTCGAAGCCGCCGAGCGCTTTGCGGCGGATGCTCGTCGAAACCGAGATCTATCGCCACCTCTCCGTCGATCTTTTTGCTGCCGGCAACATCCCCGATCTGACGATCATCTATTTCGAGGGAACGGACACGGTCGGCCACATCTTCGCGCCGTTTGCTCCGCCAAAACAGCCGCAGGTCAGTCAGGCTGACTACGACCGTTTCCACGCGATTCCAGCGAAGTACTTCGGATTTCTCGATCAGTTCCTCGGGGACGTCCTACTTGTCGCCGATCAATCGCACGCCACGATCGTCATCGCATCGGATCACGGCTTTCAATGGAAGGAAGGGCGCCCGCAGCAACTGGCCAGCTTCGCCATTGCCACTGCCGCCAAATGGCATCGCAATCAGGGGATCTATCTTCTGCGCGGCCCGGGGATCGCTCCGTCGAAAGGCCACACCGGCCGCGGGGGAATCCGCCAGATCTGCGCGACGCTTCTCGCCGCGACCGGATTGCCTCCCGCCGAACATGTGGCCGGTCCGCCTCTTCCTCCGCTCGCGAACGCGAACGCCTCGGCCATCAATTACGCAAGCCACTTCCAGCCATTCGCACCACCGGCCGCGACGATCGCAAACAGTGCCGGCGCAGACGAAGCGGTCGCGAAACTCAAATCCCTCGGCTACATCGGAACGGGAGAATCGACTGCTCCGCGTCCGGAAGGCTCCGGCGCCTCGACCAGAACAGGCGGCTCCTACAACAACGAAGCACTGATTCTGAAGCACGAAGGACGCATCCCGGAAGCCATCGCTGCCTTCGAAAAGGCGATGCAAGTCGATCCGAAGCTGTCGTCCGCGGCGTGGAATCTGAGCGATCTGCTTTTCGACAAGAATCGGGATTTGCGGCGCTCCGATGAGCTTCTCGTTCGAGCGATCGCGAACGGACATCCCGAGGCGCCCGGCTTCGCCATCGGCCGCGCCATCGGATATCAGCGAGCCGGTCACCTCGATTGGAGCCGGAAGCTTCTCGAAGACGCAGTCGCCGCTAAGCCTGACGACACCGCGCTCCGCATGTTCCGGGGCCGCTACCGCGTAGCGCAAAACGAGTGCGCTGGCGCGCTGGACGATTTCGTCACCGTGGAACGGTTGAAGCCCGATGACCCTGTGGCATGGGCGTCCGCCGGTCTCGCCCAGATCTGCCTCGGCAACCGCGCCGAAGCGATGGCCAACATCCGCCACTCCCTGGAGCTCGATCCGAATCAGCCGAAACTCCGCCAGTTCCTCCAGCAGTAGTCGCCGCGGTCGTTTCGCTTGCCCGCATTTGTCACTTGTTCACGACTCCTTCCAATCGAGCGCCTTCTCCCCCCGCGCTTTTTGCGGGGGGAGAAGGTGGCGAAGCCGGATGAGGGGGGCGTTGCAAGATAGGACGAACACGTTCTTTACGAGCGAGAGGCGATTGAAAGGCCTCCCTGCGTGCTGTTTGTGCAACGTTGCCGCGATAGCCAAACGCCCCCTCATCCGGCCTTCGGCCACCTTCTCCCCCACTGAAAAGCGTGGGGGAGAAGGCGCTCGATTGGAATGCGCTGCCTTCAATTGACTGCCAATGTGCCGGCTCATCCCGGAGGATGGATGCGATCCGGCCGAAACTCCGTCAGTTCCTCCAGCAGTAGTCGCCGCGGTTCCCTTCCCCGAGGTCGCAATCCCCTTCCAACGAAGTCGCGATCTGTTCAGGCGAGGTCGCGATTTCCCGGGAGGAGATCCCGCAAAAGGGATCAAGCTAACTAACTCGCATTTGTCACACACCTATCCTCCGCTCCTTCCAATCGAGCGCCTTCTCCCCCCGCGCTTTTTGCGGGGGGAGAAGGTGGCGAAGCCGGATGAGGGGGGCGTTGCAAGATAGGACGAACACGTTCTTTGCGAGCGAGAGAGGCGATTGGAAAGGCCTCCCTGCGAGTTTGTGCAACGTTGCCGCGATAGCCAAACGCCCCCTCATCCGGCCTTCGGCCACCTTCTCCCCCACTGAAAAGCAGGGAGAAGGCGCTCGATTGGAATGCGCTGCCTTCAATCGACTGCGAATGTGCCGGCTCATCTCGGAGGGGTGGATGCGATCAGGATCGGCCGAAACTCCGTCAGTTCCTCCAGCAGTAGTCGCCGCGGTTCCCTTCCCCGAGGTCGCAATCCCCTTCCAACGAAGTCGCGATCTGTTCAGGCGAGGTCGCGATTTCCCGGGAGGAGATCCCGAAAAAGGGATCACGCTAACTAACTCGCATTTCTCACACCTCTATCCTCGGCTCTTTCCAATCGAGCGCCTTCTCCCCCCGCGCTTTTTGCGGGGGGAGAAGGTGGCGAAGCCGGATGAGGGGGGCGTTGCAAGATAGGACGAACACGTTCTTTGCGAGCGAGAGAGGCGATTGAAAAGGCCTCCGTGCGTACTGTTTGTGCAACGTTGCCGCGATAGCCAAAGCCCCCCTCATCCGGCCTTCGGCCACCTTCTCCCCCACTGAAAAGCGTGGGGGAGAAGGCGCTCGATTGGAATGCGCTGCCTTCCATTGACTGCCAATGTGCCGGCTCATCTCGGAGGGGTGGATGCGATCAGGATCGGCGAGGTCTCCATCTCTGTCCGGCATGTCACGATCTGTCTTTGGCAGATCGCGATCTCTTTTTGGGAGATACGGATCTCGTCTTGGGAGATACGGATCTCTTCTTGGGAGATGCGGATCTCTTTTTTAAGATGCGGATCTCTTCCAAGGAGATGCGGATCTCTTCCGGGGAGATGCGGATCTCTTCCGAGGAGATGCGGATCTCTTCCGAGGAGATGCGGATCTCTTTCTTGGAGATGCGGATCTCTTTTTCGAGATGCGGATCTCTTTTTAAGAGATGCGGATCTCTTTTTTGAGATGCGGATCTCTTTTTTTAGATCGCGATCTAACCCTGGTAGATCCCGATTTGTCGCCGGTGAGGCGTGCTCCTTCCCGCGACGATCACACCAATGACGAGGCAGTAAGTATCCGCCTTCTCAATGCGTTGCAACTAAGTGGAGGCACGCTGCACGTTCAATCGAGCGCCTTCTCCTCCCACGCTTTTTGTATGGAAGAAGGCGACGAAGCGGATGTGGGGGCATTGGCTGGCACGGAAAAGTTGGCATGAAATCGAGCGTTTTCCATCCCTCATCCGCCCGATGCAAGGGAGCGCCGAATTTCTTCAAAGGTGTGAGAAATGCCGGCTACAGCCGCAGCCTCTGCACTCCGGTTCCGACATCGCGCGACAGGTCGTCGCGCATCGTCATCGCAACCGTGTAGTCACCCTTCTCCAGGCGGACCGACATGCGATACCGGAACGCGCCTTTCATTGCCAGTGCGTACTGCTCCGGCGTCAGCGCGACATCCTGAATCTGGTGGTGAAACCCGACATTTGCTCCGTTCTTGTCGAAGATGGCGAGGTAGACATGAACCCGCCCTTTGTACTGCTCGCCGGTTCGGAGCAGTGTGAGTTGTTGCCAGGGCATGCCGCCAGTGAGTTGGACGACTGGTTTTCCGTCAGGTCCCACCGATGAGTGGGTGTCGACGTTCACCGCAACCGTGTTGGACGGCTGCAGGATCGAGATGCGAAGCCGCAAGTACTGCTCGAGCTGCACATCGGGAGAAACATCCATGTATCCGCGGCGGTGAAGGGCTTTGAGGCCCGGCTTCTTCAGGCGCACCGTGATGGTGTGGTACTTCCCGTCTTCAACGTGCTGCGGTCCATATCCGAGTGAGTAGTAGTTCGCCGACATCGCATCGACGGCATCGAGCGACTTGCGCACGACGTTCGCCGTGAAATTGAGACCTCCCGTCGAGGCAGCCAGCGTGAACGCCGCCGAATCAACGTCACTGATGTCCGATTCTCCCGTGGAGCTGGCTCCGACTCGCCCGCCCCAGGCCTGGTTCTCCACGTCATGCTGCGGCGCGGCCATGTCGCTGGGACGGACATTGATCACGTAAATCGCCAGATTGCCGGTGTTCGCCTCGAGCACGATCTGCTCGATGAGCTTTGCAATGCCCGTCTTGCGGTCGCTCATCTCGTGATCGTGGCCGTTGTCGTACGCGGCAAAGCTCGTATTCATCTCCATGCCGCCGGTGAGAAGTACGAAGATCTTTTTTCCGTCGACACCTGAGTACGATCGCGCGGCCTCGGTCAACCCCTTTGCCGTGTTGGCGAGCGCCAGCTCATTGCGCGACGTCCGTTCCCTGGCTTGAAAGCGAACCGTCTCTTCGTAGTCGTAGCCACCTTTCGCCGTGCGGCGAAACGGGTCGGACAGGATTTCACGATCGAGCTCATCGGTGCGGAGCGAGACCGTTCCGCTCTTGCGTGCTTTCGCCACCGCTTCGCGGATTTTCGCGCGGCTGTTGGTGAGCGGCTGAATGATGTCGAGCGACTGGCCGATCGTCGCGATCGACCATTCCGAGTTGTCGTCGAAGCGCTCTTCGACAAATCGATCGAGCGTGTCGAGAGTCAGAGAGCGCTGGCGTGCGTCGATGTAGTTGTTGTCGATGACGACAATCACTTTTCGCCGAGGTGCCGTCGATGGCTCCGCGGAGGAGCCCGCAACCGCCACTTTCCGCTGATTCAGGGAGAAATTCGTGACCGGCTGCGGCTGCCCATCCTCCAGGACTTCAAAATCTCCCTTCGCCAGATCCGTGACCGGCTTTCCACTGCCATCGGTCACCGTGACATCGACATTGATGACCCTTACGTCGATGCTGCTGGCGAGCGGAATTGGCTTCGACTGCGTCTGAGGCGCAGCAGTCGAAGCCATGAGGACCATTGCACTACAAAGAAACACTCCTCGGGGGATCATCGCCGGACCTAGATGCTCACACCTTTCGATGCGCTCCCCATCTCGTTCGATAGATCGTCCCTTACCGTCATCACGATGGTGAACGCGCCCTTCTTCAGGTGGACGTTCAACTTGTAGCGGAACGACGAATCGCCGATCTGTCCATACTGCGCCGAAGGAATGGTCACCTCCTGCAACTGATGATTGAAGCCGACATTCTTCCCCTCGGAATCAAAGACGGAGACATAGACATGAAGGCGGCCGACGTACTGGCCATCGACAGGAATGACCGTCAACCGGTCCATCCGAAGAGAGGTGGTCACCGGAACGCTGACCTCATCACCCGACGGAACCGCTCCGCCGATCTGAATTGCGATCGGCAGCGATCCAGGTTTCTCCTCGGCGGAGAAGCGGGCCTGGAGGAACTGTTCGAGCCGGTCCTCAGGAGAAAGATCGATGTATCCCTGGCGGTTGGCGACGTTCACGCCGCTTCGCTTCACACGAACTTTGATCGAGTGATAGCGGCGGTCGTCCTCGTGAGGAGGCGTGTAGCCGAGGGAGTAATAGTTCGAGCTCAGCGTCTCGACGGCGGCCAGCGAACGATCGATCGGATTCCTCGAGTACGAACCGCCCGTGCCCTCGGCGAGCGTGACTGATGACGAATCGACGTCGGTCGTGTCGATGGGAGAGGAGATTTTGACCGACAGGTCGGATGATGGATCGACGCCCGATCGGGCGTTTTCCACGTCGTGCTGCGGAGCGATCATCCCTCTCCGCTTGGCGTTGATGATGTGAATGGCAAAATTCGAGGCGTTCGCTTCGAGGACGACATCATCGAGTGCGATCCCAATCTGGTGCTGTGCCTCAGTGATCTCACGGTCCGGCTGTCCCCGCGTGTACGCCGTGAAGTTCGTGTTCGTTTCCATCCCGCCGGTGATGAGAATCAGGACTTTCTTCCCCTCCGAGGCGGCGTAGGCGTGCGTCATCTCACGGACCGCGTTGGCTGTGTTACGGATCGCACGAAGCGCGCGCCAGGTTTGCTCTCTCGCCTGGAAACGGACGATCGTGCCGTAATCAACTGCCGAAAGGAGGCCGGCATCCTCGGTCGTAGCGGATGCGGATAGCTCGATGCGGCGTATGCCATCGGACAGAATCGAGCGGTCGATTGCATGCTGCTCCGGGAACGTGCCGCTCTTGCGGATCCTGTCGATCGCGGCATGGATCTCCTTCCTGTCCGACGTGAACGGGTGCAGCATTTCCAGCCGCTGGCTGATCGCGGCAATGGCCCATTCATGCTCGCCGCCGAAGGCCTTGTCGACATAGGCATCGATCTCCGCGAGAGCCCGATCGCGCTCGATCTTGTCGATGTAATTGTTGTCGACGAGCAGAACGAACTTGCGCCGCGACTGATCCGAGAATGGTGTGGAGGCGGAAGAAGGAGCGGATGGCGTCGTTCCTCTCAGAACGGCGTTCTCGATGATGTCGAAGTTCTTGACCGTCTGCAGTTTTCCGTCTTCGAAGATCTCGAAGTCATCCTTCGTGAGGCCCGTGACCGGACGTCCCGCGTGGTCCGTGACCGTCACGTCGACGTTGATGATCTTCACATCGATGTGCGCCGTCAGCGGCGGCAGAGGCCCGACGTTCTGACCGAAGACGCACGGGACAACGAGCAACGCAAACGACACAACCACGTGTGACAACCGGCGCATAGATCCTCCCCCTGAAGCGCCGATTGTACGTCCGGGACGGATTTATGGGTGCGGATCGCCGAGCTGTTCCTCAGGCGTAACAGTGGGGAGTCGGGAGTCGGGGGTCGGGAGTCGGAGAAGCAGAGATCAGAG
>DATLVW010000318.1:0-7688 GCA_035577085.1 Thermoanaerobaculia bacterium | reverse complement strand
TGATCGACCTGCGTGCGGATGATCAGCAGCGATCGTCGATACAGCCTTTGAACCGCCTCGGGCAACCGGCTGATGTCGACGTCGTTCTTGACCCACAACTTCCAGTAGTCGCGTGTACGGTCGAGCAGCGACGCCGCGCCGCGCTCGCGCACGAAGGTGTCGAGCGCCACCACATCCTTGTACGACTGCCCGAAGACCCACCAGACGTAAGCCGTCGAGACCGCGCCCGGCAGCAGCGTGATCTCGATCATTCCGGTGCAATCGACCGATCCCTGCGCAATTGCCTTATTTGGCTCGAACACGCCATCCTCGGCGTCTCGCCAGGTTCCCTGATAACCCTCGCGCTCCTTGGTACCGATGGCGAAGGCCTTGAACCCGAACTGGTCGTCGCTCGCCGCGTTGATCAGCACGTAGCGCTGCGCTTTGTAGGCGACGAATCCGTTGAACTCGGGATCGAAGAAGATCGTGTCGCCGATGGCGTTGCCGCTGAGATGGGGATCGAAATGGCTGAAGAGACGCACGGTGCGTTTCTTGTCCGCCAAATTGCGCAGCTCGACACGGCGGATGAAGACATCGCGATCGAAGTCGATCGCATCATTGATGGTCATGTCGAGCTGCAGCGAATCGGAGTGCGCTTCCATCCGCGTGACAAGCGTGTCCCCGTCGTAATCGAGCCGCTTCACCCACGACGGATCGCCGATCCACGCGAACTTTCCATCGCACCAGATGCCGAAAAACGAAACGTCCCCGTTGGTCTGGTTGTCCTGCCCGACGTGCGGGTAGTAAACGTCGCGGATGTTGTACTCATGATCGAAGTTGACCATGAGGCTGCCGTTGCCGATAGGAAGATCGCGCGCCACGTTTGCAGGATACAAGGAGTGCAGGCGTCTCGCCTGCGGCGACGAGGCGTCCTCGCCTCGGCGTGGTTTTGGTGAAGCCGGCAACGCTTGGTCACGATTCCGTCTCTAAATTCCGCATTCTTGTCCGCAATCACCGTCGGGCGGGACGCCCGCCGGCCGCAGGCGAGACGCCTGCACTCCTTTGGCACACGGGACACCAATAGGTTCCTCGCGCGTCTTCGCCTTGTTTGCGATAGCGGATCGGGGTGCGGCATTTGCGGCAGGGGTCGCCGCCGCGGCTGTAGACGGCGAATTCCGCGCGGCCTTCGGCGCTGCGGCGGAGGAGTTTCAGCGCGGAGGAGATGATTCGATCGAGTTGGATTTCGTCGAGATCGGAGACGTGCGTGAACGGATCGATGCCAGCGTCGAACAGCGTCTCCGATTTCCAGATGTTGCCGATGCCGGCGATGACGCGCTGGTTGAGGAGGACGTTCGCGATCTCCTCGTTCGGATGTGCGCGGATGCGGCGCAGCGCCTCGGCGCGATCGAACGTCGCGCCGAGGAGGTCGGGGCCGATGCGGCGGAGGTTCTCGTCGCGCGCCAAGCTGCGGCTCGTGTGAAACTCGGCGACCGGAACGGTGAACGCAACGGCTACGAAATCCGCCGTCCCGATCACGATGCGCATGTCGCGATGCGGCCGCTGCCAGCGCTCGCCGGGCCGGTAGATGTGCCAGCTCCCGTTCATCTTCATGTGGGTGTGAAGGTGAAGATCGCCGGAGAATTCGATGATGAGATTCTTGCCCGCGGAAATGACGCGCTCAATCGTGCGGCCTGCGAGCGGCGCGTCTTCATCGATGCGCGCGAGTTTGGGAAGCACGGTCTCGAACGATGTGACCGTCTTGCCTGCCAGCGCACGATGCAGCGCCTGGGCCGCGCGGTAGATGCTGTCGCCTTCAGGCATCGCTTTGCATCGCTCAGATTCGAAGTGCCCGCATCTGGTACCCCATCGCCGTCGGCACGAATCCCGCCTCGGCGAGATACGGCGCGAGATCCGATTTCGCTGCCGGTGCGTCATTGACCTCGGCGATCAGCATCGCGCGGCGGACGCCGTTCGTTACGAGCGAGGCCAGTGTCTTCGCGATCTCGCGCGCGACGACGCCACGCATTGGTTCGTTCTCGGGGAGGAAAACGGAAAGTTGTTTTTCGCCGCGGCCGATGTAGGCGCCGAGCATGCCATTGACGAGGATGACGTTCGCGCCGGGAACGCGCATCAGGCCAACAACGGGCCACTTCAACAGCGAGCCGTATGGATTGGCGGGATCGGTGGCGGCGAGCATCACGGTTTCCGGCTCGTCGGGCTCGTCACGATACGAGCGCAGAAGATCGAGCGCGCCGGCGCTGCCGAACTGTGTTGCGCCGAAGCCGGCCACGAAGTAGCCGCGGCGCGTGCGGCCCGACTCCTCCATTCCTTTGAGCACGGGATAGATCGCGCTGAATCCGCCGGGGATGCTTTCGACCGCGGCGGCTTCGCGCACCACGATTCCGTAGCGCGCCAGTAGCTGATGCGCGATCGCGCTGGCGCGTTCGGTCGCCGTGCCGCGCGGAGGTTGGATCAGCGACCAGCGGCCTTGCGTCGACGGCGGCGCGACGCGGCGTGAACGAAAACCGGTCGTGCGCGGCGAGGCCTTCGGGCGCGTGTACGCGCGCAAGGCGTGGAACGTGTCGTTGGTGATTACGCCGCGCCAGACGAGGGCCCAGAGTGCGTCGACGACGTCGTTCGCGAAGCCGCCGAGCGCAGTCTGGACCTCGGCGAAGAAGGAGGCGCCGCTCGCGCGAAGGTGATCGATGATCTGCTGCTCCAACTCGCTTGCGTCTGTCGCGACGGGTGAATGCAACAGCGGAAGGTGATCGGTGAGGTAGAGCGCAATGCGGCCGTCACGATAGCCGAGCGGCTCGACGCCGGTCCAGATGATCTCGCCGGCGGCGCTGAGCGTGTCGAGATCAGACGGTTTGTAACCGTCGATGCGCGCGGCCAGGATCTCCGACTCGAAGATCGAGGCCGGCAGCGCGGCGCCTTGCAGCGCTTCGATCACTTCGAGCAGCCCTTCGAGGCCGCGCCTTTTCTTCGTGACGAATTGCCAATGGTTGATGAGCCGGACGTACGCCTTCGTCTCGACGGGCTCGACTTCCTTGCGAAGTTTCGCCAGCGAACGGCGGCGGATGGCGCTGAGCACATCGTTGTCGCACCACTCGCGCTGCGTGCCGCCGGGACGAAACTCGCCTTCGATGAGGCGGCCACGCTCGACGAATCGTTCCAGCGAATTCGTCACGACGGCGACACCGAGGCCGTAGCGATGCGCGACATCGTGCGGCGTGAACGGGCCATGCGTACGCGCGTAGCGGAGCACGAGATCGCCAGTGGGATCGGCGACCGGCTGCAGGTAACGATCGGCCAGTCCGGGCGGAAGCGGCGCGCCGAGGGCGTCGCGGTAGCGGCTGGCGTCTTCGATGGCGATAAAGCGCTTCTCGCGCGCGACTCCGACTTCGATGATGCGGCGAGTCTTCACCAGCTCGCGGATTGCGGCTTTGACTTGCGATTCGATCGTTGCGCCGTCCGGCGTCGACGACGGGCCAACAGTGAGGAGCGATCGGGCGACGACCTCTTCGAAGCTCAGATCGCCGAGGCGGAGGAAGAGATCGTGAAGGGCATCGAGCGACTTCGCTTTGTGGCGCTCATCGAGATGCTGCAGCTCGATCTCGAGCGCGTTGAGCGCATCGGCATCGAGCAGCTCGCGCAGCTCCGGTTCGCCGAGTAGCTCGCGGAGCTGGGCCTGATCGATGGCCAGCGCCTGAGCACGCCGCTCGGCGAGGGGCGCGTCGCCGTCGTAAATGAAGTTGGCGACATAGCGAAAGAGGAGCGAGCCGGCGAACGGCGACGGCTTCTCGGTGTCGGCAACGACGACGCGGATCGTCCGCTGCTGAATCTTTTTCATCGTCGCCACAAGCGCGGGGACATCGAACACGTCGCGCAACACTTCGCGATAGGTCTCGAGGATGATCGGGAACGAGCCGAATCGCGAGGCAACCTGCAAGAGGTCGTACGCGCGTTTGCGCTGCTGCCAGAGCGGTTGGCGGCGGTCGGGGCGAAAGCGCGGTAGCAGCAATGCTCGGGCGGCGGCTTCGCGGAACTTCGCCGCAAACATCGAACTGGAACCGAGCTGCCTGACGACAAGCTGCTCGATCTCGTCCGCGTCAGGGATGAGCAGTTCCGCGCGCGGCGGAGCGTCGGTATCGGGGAAACGGACGATGAAACCGTCGTCGCTCCACATTGTCTCGACGTCGATCTGCAGCTCGTTGCGCACCTTCGCGGTCACGGCCATCGCCCACGGCGCGTGGATTCGACCGCCGAACGGCGTGAGGACGCAGACGCGCCAGTCGCCGAGGTCGTCGAGGACGCGCTCGATGACGATGGTGCGATCGTCGGGGACCGCGCCGGTGGCGGCCTGCTGATCGTCGAGATATTGGATGAAGTTCGTCGCGGCAAGCTCGCCGAGGTCATGCTTGGTCGTCAGGCGCTTGATTGCGGCGGCGGGCTGCATCAGGCCGATCTCGCGGACGAGCGCGCCGATCGCTTCGCCGAAGGGAACCGTGCGCTCGGCGGCGTCGGCTTTCCAGAACGGCATCTTGCCTGGCTCGCCGGGCGCGGGCGTGACGAGCACGCGATCGTGCGTGATCTCCTCGATGCGCCAGGTCGAAGCGCCGAGAAGGAAGGTCTCGCCGACGCGGGACTCGAAGACCATCTCTTCGTCGAGCTCGCCGACGCGGGCGCTCTGCACCTTTTCGCCACCGGCGAGGAAGACGCCGAAGAGACCGCGGTCCGGGATCGTGCCGCCGCTGGTGATGGCTACGCGTTTCGCATTGGGGCGCGGCGTGAGGATCTTCGTGACGCGGTCCCACGTGATGCGCGGCCGCAGCTCCGCGAATTCGTCCGAGGGGTAGAGGCCGGAGAGCATGTCGAGCACGCCGTCGAATGACGTTCGCGACAGCTCGGCGAACGGCGCGGCCTGCCGGACGAGGGCGAAAAGGTCGTCGGCGTGGTACGAGTCGGTCGCGATCATCGCCACGACCTGCTGCGCCAGCACGTCGAGCGGATTGCGCGGATAGCGCGTCGGCTCGATCGCGCCGCGATGCATCGCTTCGGTGACCGCGGCGCACGCCAGCAGATCGCCGCGAAACTTCGGGAAGATGATCCCCTCGCTGACGGTGCCCACCTGGTGCGAGGCGCGGCCGATGCGCTGCATCCCGCTGGCGATCGACGGCGGCGCTTCGATCTGGATGACGAGATCGATGGCGCCCATGTCGATACCCAGCTCGAGCGACGAGGTGGCCACGAGCGCGGGCAGCCGTCCCGATTTGAGGTTGTCTTCGATCTCGATCCGTTGCGCGCGCGCGATCGAGCCGTGATGCGCCTGCACGAGCATTTCGCCGGCAAGCTCGTTGATGGCGCCGGCCAGACGCTCGGCGAGGCGCCGCGAGTTGACGAAGATCAGCGTGGAACGATGCGCTCGGATCAGCTCCAGCAATCGCGGATGGATGGCCGGCCAGATCGAGGCACGTACGCCCTTTCCGGCCGGACCGCTCGGGATGTCGTCGCGCGACGACTCGTTCAACTTCGCCATCTCCTCGACGGGAACTTCGACGTGGAGCGTGAGCTGCTTTCTTTCGCGTGTATCGATAATCGTGACTTCGCGTTCACCTCCGAACCCCCCCAGATACCTCGCCACCTCTTCCAACGGATTCTGCGTCGCGGAGAGCCCGATGCGCTGCGGAACCTTATCGGCGACCCGCTGCAATCGCTCCAGCGACAGCGCCAGATGCGCGCCGCGCTTGTTCGGGACAAGGGCGTGGACCTCGTCGATGATGATCGTCTCCACGCCACGCAGGACGTCGCGGGCGTTCGACGTCAGCATCAGGTAAATCGACTCGGGAGTCGTGATGAGGATATCGGCGGGATCGCGAAGGAAACGCGCGCGTTCGTTTTGCGGCGTGTCGCCGGTGCGGATCGCGATCGACGGGACCACGAAACTCTCACTGCGTTCGGCGGCGAGGTTGGCGATTCCCGTTAGCGGCGCGCGGAGGTTGCGCTCGACGTCGACCGCCAGCGCTTTGAGAGGCGAGATGTACACAACGCGGCACCGGCGATCCTTTTCCGGCCGCTCAGCGAACATCAATCGATCGAGCGCCCAGAGGAAAGCGGTCAGCGTCTTGCCGCTGCCGGTGGGCGCGAAAATCAGGGTCCAGTCACCGCGCGCGATGGCCGGCCAGCCGAGCTCCTGCGCCCGCGTCGGCGTGCGGAAGACGTTCGCGAACCAGTCGCGAACGGCCGGATGAAACGGGGCCATTGCCGCATCGACCGGCGAGCCTGGGCGAGCTTTCCGCGAGGTGGTCAATGTGTGAACCTTCCTCCAGCGCTGGACATTAAGTTCTTCCGCTGCAAGAATAGTCTCCTTCCAGGCGAGTCACAGACAGGACGGGCGAAGGACAGGGATGCGGCTCAAGGTGCTCGGCGCGTACGGCGCGTCAGATGCTGAACATAATCTGACGGGCTACCTGATCGACGACTGGTTTGCAGTCGACGCCGGGACCCTCACATCCAAGCTCTCCTTCGCGCAGCAAGCCCGCATCCAGGCTGTTTTCATTACTCATACCCACGCGGATCACATCCGCGATCTGCCCCACCTCATCCACAACCGCTTCAGCCAGACCGCCGGTCCGTTGACGGTTTTTGCGGCGAAAGACGTGATGGAGCTGCTGATCTCGAACGTTTTCAACGGAATCGTCTGGCCCGATTTCTCGACGCTCATCTCCCCGCTGACGAACAAGCCGGCGGTCATCTACCGTTCCCTGACGCCGGGCAAGAAGGTTGTGTTCGAAGGCGTGGGCATGACCGCCGTCCCCGTCCATCACCAGATCCCCGCCGCCGGCGTGATCGTGGAGATGAACGGCCAGGCCATCGCCTTCACCGGCGACACCGGCCCCACCTCGGAAATCTGGAAGCGGACGAACAAGACGCCCGGCGTCGTTGCCGTGGTGACCGAGGCGTCGTTCCCGAACGATCAGCAACAGCTTGCCGACGACACCGCCCACCTCTCCCCCAACACCTTCGGCGAAGAGCTGAAGAAGATCACGGTCGACGCCCCCGTCTACGCCAGCCACCGCAAGATCCCATACGAGCGCGACATCGAGTCGCAGATCCGGAATCTGCGGGATCGAAGGGCGAGGGTGCTGCTGGAGAAGAACTACACGTTGTAGGGGGATATGGGTTCGAGGTTTCATCTTGATCACCCCAAGGATCACGTACCTCGCATCGTTCTCGCTCATCGTGATTCTTGGCGCAAGCATTCCGGCCACGATGTGGTTCGAGAAGGAGATAGGTGAGACCGGCACGCATGGACCGGTCGCCATCGTTGCCGCGCTACCTTTCATCTCGATCTTCGCTGCCGGCGCTGTGATCCTGGCTGTCCTCGTTCTGCGAGCACGAATGAGAATGCTTCCAGTTGCTGCCGGCCTTTTGCCGTTCCTCATCCTGATCGGTTGCGGTGTGCTTCTTTTCTCGTGACGACAACTCGGTGACCGCACAGCTGTTTCAACGCAGGTGAGAACGTCAACGAACTTCGACCGCCGCCCGGACCGCACTCGGGCGAGGACGCCCGACTGCCCGCGGTCGAGACGACCGCACTCCTTGTGACGGGCTTTCCTCGCAGCGATGAGGAGTGTGGGCGTCTCGCCCGCGGCCATCGGGGCGTCCCGCCTCGGTGGTTGGATCTGGCCTGCCACCTTCGCATCCGG
>DATLVW010000317.1:0-3343 GCA_035577085.1 Thermoanaerobaculia bacterium | reverse complement strand
GGCCAACCCGGATGATGACGTGATCCACTTCGATGCGACCGGACCCCGACCTGGCCTGAGCACCCTGCTGCACCGTCACGTCGGTGAGGCGGCCAACAACGACCGACTGCGAGGCGCACATGTGCTCCCGAAGGATCGCTGGGGATGGAAGCCACCGCGTGTCTGCAAGCGCGGAGACCGAAAGGAGCGCGAGCATCATCGCCGTCCCACGCCTGACTCCCGAGCTCATCGTCATCACCATTCACTGTAGACCGGCTATTTTCGTTTCACAACCGCCTGCCGCCAAACCGCGTGAAGTTCTTCGCGACTTCGCGGCTTCGCGTGATCGTCTTCCAAGTAGCTGTCACGCGAAGACGCGAAGAGAGACCGGGTCACAATCGCTTGCGCCGGATTGTGGTCGTGAGGTCGCCTTCCTGTACTGGAATGGCGAGTGATGTGTCGCGCGCGTGGGTGAGTGCCGCGCCTTCTGGTGGGAGGCCGTAGGAGCCGTCGATGATGACGGCGTCGATCGGTTCGTTGCGAGTCAGGTAGAGATCGATCGTTGCTTCGGTGGCGCGGACGCTGACGCGATGCCATCCTTCGGCCAGCCCGCCTCGCCGGCGTGTGACCGGCGGAGGGACGATTCCGTTGACGCGCATGGATGCGAATGATGGGGCGTGGAAGATGAGTGCGATGCGGGGGGCGTTGCGGGCGGAGTGAAGATGCAACGTCAGGTGGCGGCCGTTCTGGTGTTCGTCGCCGATGACCTGCAACTCCGCTGGTGCCAGACCGAGGCTGGGTGCGGGGGCGATGAGTGCCTTCGCGGGCGGCGTGGTCCAGTCGGCGATCTGTTTGGGCGTCGCATCGAAGTTGGCTGCCTGCGCGATTGCGCGGAGCAATGCGTCGGCTTGCCAGTGCGGCGCGGCGCCGTCGTCGACGTATTCGATGTTGATGTGGCGCGGAGAATCGGCCGTATAGGCCGGGACGAGGTTGGCGATGACGATGCACGCGATCAACGCGACAGCGAGCGCCGTGAGGATCGGGCGCTTCAGCGGCGGCATGCCGGCAATGAACGGCGTGAAGGTCGTGGCGACGAGCGCGATCAGCAACGCGATAAATGGCAGGATCGGTTTGCCGAGGGCGACGTACAACGCCAGACCGAGCGGGAAGATCAGGATCGCTGCGACGGCCGCGCAAAGAATCGCGGACACTCCTTCGCTCATCTTCACGGTTGCGCGAAGCAGCGCGCAGAGCGCCAACGCGACCGCGGGCACGATCGTGAGATAGCTCCCGCCGGGAAGCACGATGGCGAGCGCGATGGCGATCGCGGACCAGCAGATCGCGTGTCCGAGGAAGAGGCCGTCGACGCCGGCGGACTTGATGAAGCGCTGCGCGATGACGATGGCGGCGCCGATTCCGATCAGCCACGCGGTCGCGATCGCGGTGCCGGGATAGGCGACCCACACGGCACCGCCTGCGCGCAATCCCGCCAGCCAGTTGCCGGCGAAGCCAACCGCCAGTGCTGCGATGATCGTCAGGAAGAACGAGAGGACGCCGAGGGTGATCGCGCGCGATTTCGTTCTGCCGTCGCGCGCCATCAAGAACGTGGCGGCGAGCAGAACGATCATCGAAAGGATGGCGATGCCGAGGGAGTAGCGCTGTGGCCACCAGACGACGAAGAAGGAGAGGACGTCGAACCAGACGGCGTTGCCGCGGCTCGTCTGCCGCAGATCGGTGGCGGCGAACGCGCGCGCCATCGCCAGGATGTGATCGCCGTGATGCTGCAACGTCGACAGGGTGACGTTGTCGAGATTGTCGAGCGGCGAATGGTAGTGAACCGGCTGGCCGATGTTGGCGAAGCCGATTCCCGTCAGCCCGACGCGTTTGAAGACGGTGAGGTCGGTGTCGTTCGGCAGAAGCTCGTAGATGTCGTAGTAAAGCGAGCTCGTGGCCGGCCGCGGCAGCGCGCTCGCGATCGTGCGCGCGATCCACTCGTTCTGCCGGCTGGTCTCGAAGAGGAAGCTCGGTCCATCCGTTCCGCGCGCCTCGATGTTGATGACTCCCGCCGCGCTGCGCAGCAGATTCGGATCGGCAACGAAGCCTTCCGCTCCCAGCAGCGCTACCTCTTCGGCGTCCGTGATGAGGTAGACGATCGGATTGCGGAAGTGCTCGTTGCGCAGCGCGCGGGCGATCTCGACGAGCGCCGCTACGCCCTGTCCATCGTCGGAAGCACCGGGTCCGGCGGGCACGGAGTCGTAGTGCGCGGCCAGGACGAGCGCGTCAGGCCGCGCGTCGCCGGGAGTGCGGGCGATGACGTTCGCGACCGGCGCACAGGTGACGTACGGGCTGCATGCGAACGTGCGCTGGATGGTGACGTCGTAGCCGAGGGCGCGAAGGCGGGCGGCCAGACGTTCACGGACGGCATCGTGAGCCGCGGTTCCAACCGGATGCGATGCGGTGCCGATGATCTCGCGCTCGAAGGCGATGGCGCGTGTTGCCGAGAACGAGGATGCCGGCGCGGTTTCGGGCAGCGGCGCCGGGCCGCGCATCCGCAGAAGCAGCACGCCCAGAATCGCCGCGAGCGTCGCGAAGAGGAGTCCTGCCGCGACGCCACGTTTCACGATCGCGGATTGTAGCTGCAACCTGCGGGGATGCGGGACGTAATGAGCGTTCAGAGATTAGAGATCCACTGATCCACTAGCCATCAAAGGACACAAAAGACATGTTCAAGCGCATCCTGCTCACCGCCCTCCTCACCATCGCTGCCGCGGCTGCGAATGCATCGACGCTGGACGAGCCGTTCGACCGCACGTTCGATGTCCGGCCGGGCGCGGTCTTCTCGCTGTCGAATACGAATGGGCACATCAACATTCGCGCGTGGGATCAGCCGAGGATTCACATTCACGCCGTGAAGCACGTCGAAAGCCGTGATGCCGATACCGCGCGCAGTGCGATGAAGGCACTGACTCTGGCGGTGTCGCAGCCAAACGGCGGCTTGCGCATCGACACGAAATATCCGAAGTCGAACGACGGCATTCTCGAATGGATCGCCGGCACGAGCGTGAATCTCTCGGTGACTTACGAGGTCGTGGTGCCACGCACGATGAATCTGCAGATCGAGAATACGAACGGAGGAGTCGAAGCGAGCGACGTCAGCGGTTCGCATCGAGTCGAGACGACCAACGGTCACATCCGGCTGGCGCGCTGCGCGGGAGATCTCGATGCGGAGACGACGAACGGCGGGATCGAAGCGGAGCTGACGTCGGTCACGGCCGGGCACGTCGTTCGCCTGGAGACGACGAATGGTGCGATCCGCGCCCGCCTGCCGCGGAAACTGGCCGCGAGCCTGGACGCATCCACGACC
>DATLVW010000316.1:0-5788 GCA_035577085.1 Thermoanaerobaculia bacterium | reverse complement strand
CGCAGCGCGCCGGGGTCCGCGGGGTCGTTCGCAACGACTCGGCTGGGGTGTCGATCGACGCGTTCGGCACTGCAGACGCTCTTGACCAATTCGTTGCTGCTTTGCGCGGAGGTACTCCTCCCGCCGCGCGCGTGCAGTCCGTACAGTCCGCGGTGATCCCATTCGTTGAGCACTCCGCGTTCGCAATAACCGACAGTGTTGCGAGCGCGGAGCGTCATGTCTCGATTCCCACCGATCTTGCCACGTGCGAAGACTGCGTGCGTGAGTTGCTCGATCCGGCGGACCGGCGATTCCGCTATCCGTTCATCAACTGCACGAACTGCGGGCCGCGCTACTCTATCGTCCTCGACGCGCCGTACGACCGGCCGAAGACGTCGATGGCGCCGTTCCGCATGTGCGCGCACTGTCTCGCTGAATACGAATCTCCCTCCAACCGGCGCTTCCATGCGCAACCGAACGCCTGTCCCGATTGCGGGCCGCGGCTGACGGCCATGGGAAGCCGGCACGAGCGGATCGTGACGCCCGACGCGATCCGCTTCGCCGCCCGCGCCATCCGCGCCGGCATGACCGTCGCGCTCAAAGGACTCGGCGGATTCCAGCTCGCCTGCGATGCCACCTCCTCGCAGGCCGTGCAGCGGCTGCGCGACCGCAAACAGCGCGAGCACAAACCGCTGGCGGTGATGGTGCGCGATCTGGCGATGGCCGAGGAGTTGGTGGAGTTGAACGACGCGGAGAGGGAACTGCTCACGTCGATCGAACGGCCGATCGTGCTTGCGCGCAGCCGCGAGGACTCAGCGCTCGCGCAGGAAGTGTGCGGCGCGGGAATCGTCATCGCAGGCGTCTTCCTTCCGTACACGCCGCTGCATCATCTCCTGCTTCGCGATGCCGCCATCCCCCTCGTGATGACCTCGGGGAACCTCGCTGATGAGCCGATGATCACTTCCAACGCGGACGCGCTGGAACAGCTTCGCAACGTCGCCGACGTCTTCCTTCTGCACGACCGCGAGATCGTTACGCGCGTCGACGACTCCATCGCCACAGTCATCGACGGCGCGCCGGCGCTTCTCCGCCGTGCCCGTGGCTATGTGCCACGATCGATCGATACGTCAATCAATGGCAGCCGCACGTTCTCCGAGCCGATTCTTGCTTGCGGCGCGCATCTCAAGAACACCTTCTGCATCGCTTCCGGATCGAGCGCATTCCTCGGGCCGCACATCGGCGACCTCGAGAGCGTCGAGACGCTGCGCGCGTACGAGTCGGCCATCGAGCGGATGAAATCGTTCATCGGCGTGTCGCCGCGCGTGCTCGTGCACGACCTTCATCCGGACTACTTCTCCACGCGGTACGCGCTCGCGCAGCAAGGCGTGCGCACGATCGGCGTGCAGCATCATCACGCGCACATCGCCAGCGCAATGGCCGAGGATCGGATCGAAGGGCCGGTGATCGGGATTGCGTACGACGGAACGGGATTCGGCACCGACGGTACGTCGTGGGGCGGCGAGATTCTCATTGCCGATTACGAAGACTACGAGCGCTTCGCAACGTTCCGTCCCATTCTGCTCGCGGGCGGCGATCAGGCCATCCGCCAGCCGTGGCGCATCGCGCTGGCGCTGCTCGACGACACGTATGCCGGAGACGCGCCACTGGCATCGCTTCCTCTCTTCCGCGAGCTCTCGCTGCAGATGATCACGCAGGTGCGGCTGATGATCGATCGCAACCTGAACACGACTCCCGCCCGCGGCGTCGGACGATTGTTCGATGCTTTCGGAGCGATCGTCCTCGGACTGACTGACGCGCACTACGAAGGCGAAGTTGCCTTCCGCTGGAACATGGTCGCGGACGAAAACGAGCGCGGACGTTATCCGATCGTCATCCACGACGGCATCAGACCGTGGCAGATCGATCCGCGGCCGATGGTGAAAGCGGCGGTCAACGATCTGCTGGCCGGTCGTTCCGCCGGCACGATCTCCGCGCGCTTCCACAACACGCTGGCTGCGGCCACCGCGGAGATCGCGCGCGCCGCGCTCATCAGCCGCGGGCGCATGCCGGTCGTGATCAGCGGCGGCTGCTTTCAAAACAGACGATTGGCGGAGTCGATCATCGACACCCTTCGTCCGTCTGTGCGCGTCGTCATGAACCGCAACGTTCCGGCTGGCGACGGCGGCATCGCGCTTGGCCAGGCGTTCATCGCCGATGCGCGGCTTCGCGCGGAAATGTCGGTGAGCGTCGATGAAGAGGAGCTCGTATGTGCCTAGGTGTACCGGGACGCGTCATTTCGATTCACGACTACACCGCGGTCGTCGACTTCTGGGGCGTTCGCAAAGACGTGCGGCTCGATATCGTCGATGAGCCAGTGGTGCCGGGCGACTACATCCTCAACCATGTCGGCTTCGCCATTCGCCGCATTGCCCCCGAGTCGGTGGCCGAGACGCTGGAGCTCTACGAAATGCTGCTGCGCGAGAATGCCGGCGGCGAGGACGACCTGATGGCGCTCGACGTCCGCGCCGAAATCGCGGGGGCTTCGTGACGAACGAGCTGCAGTTCCGTGATCCGGCGCTGGCGCGCTCGCTCGCGGCGACGCTGGCCCGCCTTGTCGATGAGATCGGGCGGCCGGTCGCGGTCATGCACGTCTGCGGCAGTCACGAGCAGGCCATCGCCCGCTTCGGTCTGCGATCGCTTTTTCCGAAGGCGCTCGATGTGATCATGGGACCTGGTTGCCCGGTCTGCGTCACCGACGTTCCGGAGGTCGACGAAGGCGTCGTGCTCGCTCGCCAAGGTGTTCGCATCGTCACGTTTGGCGACATGCTGCGCGTGCCCGGCACCGTGCAATCGCTCGCCGATGCGCAGGCCAGTGGCGCGAATATCGAAGTCATCTATAGCCCGCGCCAGGCGATCGAGATCGCGCGCGAGACCGATGAGGAAGTCGTCCTCTTCGCCACCGGATTCGAGACGACGGCCGTGGCCACGGCCGCGGTGATCCTCGACAATCCGCCGAAGAACTTCTCCGTTCTGTCCGCGCACAAATATATCCCGCCGGTGATGGAGATCGTCGCGGAGATGCCGGGATCGCGCGTGGAAGGATTTCTCGCCGCCGGTCACGCCGCGGCGATCACCGGCTCGGCGGTCTTCGAACCGTTCGTCGAGCGGCACCAGGTGCCGGTCGTCGTGGCCGGATTCGAGCCGATGGACATTCTGGCCGGGCTCGTCGAGCTGCTCGAGCTGATCCGCAACAATACCCCGCGCGTGGCGAACATGTTTCCGCGGTGTGTGTCTGCCGAGGGGAACATTCCGGCGCAGAAGCAACTGTGGCGCGTCTTCAAACCGGTCGGCGGTAAATGGCGCGGCATCGCGCACGTGCCGAACGGCAACCTTCGTTTGCGCGACGAGTTCGCACACGTCGACGCGCGCAAACGCTTCACGATCGATCTTCCCTCGCTGTGGGACTACGCGCCACCGGCGCTGGCCGGGCAGTGCATTTGCGGCGACATCATGGCCGGCATCCGCAACCCGCGCGACTGCCGTCTCTTCAACCGCGAGTGTGTTCCCGAGAACCCTGTGGGCGCCTGCATGGTGTCGAACGAAGGCACGTGCAAGATCTGGCATCTCTACGGCGGCGTTCCCGATCTGGAGGCGACCGCATGACCGCGATCCTCACGGCGCCCGGCGGCCGCGTCACGCTCAAGCAGGGCGGCGGCGGACGGGCCATGCGCGCGCTCATCGAGAAACTCTTCGTGCGCGATTTCGCCACGATGCCGCTGCACAATCCCGACTTCAGCGTCGGCGTCGGCGCTATGGACGACGGCGCGGCCATTCGCATCGGCGACGAATGGCTCGTCATCACCACCGACTCGCACGTCATCCATCCGATCTTCTTTCCCGGCGGCGACATCGGCCGGCTCTCCATCTGCGGCACGGTGAACGACCTTGCCATGATGGGCGCCACGAACGTTCTGGGATTGACGTGCAGCGTCATTCTCGAAGAAGGTTTCGCGCTCGATTCGCTCGAAGCCATTCAGCGATCGATGATCGCCGCGTGCCGCGAGGCCGGCGCTCCCGTCGTCACCGGCGACACGAAGGTGATGGGCAAGCGCGAGCTCGACGGCATCGTCATCAACACTTGCGGCATCGGACTCACACGCACGCTCGTGCGCGACAACGGCCTCTCTCTCGGCGATCGCATCATCGTCACCGGCTCGATTGCGGAGCACGGCCTGGCGGTGATGGCGAAGCGGCACGAGATCGGGATCGAAGGCGATCTGATTTCCGATGTCGCTCCGCTCAATGACCTCGTCGCGTCCGTTCTCGCCGGAGCTCCCGGCACCGTGACGGCGATGAAAGATCCGACGCGCGGCGGCGTCTCCAGCGCGCTGCACGAGATGGCGTCGAAGAGCGGCGTCGGCATCCTGCTCGACGAGCGCGCCATCCCGGTCACTGCCGCGGTTCGCGCTGTCGGCGAGCTACTCGGCATCGATCCTCTGCACGTCGCCAACGAAGGAAAAGCGCTCATCGGCGTTCGTGCCGATGCCGCCGATCGCGTTCTCGACATTCTTCGCGCGCACCCGCTCGGCCGCAATGCCGCAGTCATCGGCACATGTGTCGCCGAGCGGCCGGGCGGCGTCATTCTCAATACCGGATTCGGAAAGAGGCTGCTCGCTGAGCCGGAAGGCGAGCCGTTACCACGCATATGTTGAACGTCGCCGTCCTCTGCTCGAAACGCGCGCCGGGCCTCGAGGCCTTGCGAGAGCGCGTCCATGTCTCCTGCGTCCTTGACCGCCAGCTTCCGCGCCGCGCCGACCGCGAATCGTTCGACGCCGAGACCGCCTCGCTGCTCCTTCCGTACGACGTCGACGCCGTCATCCTACTCAGCTATCTCTACATCCTCACCGATCCGATGCTGGAGACGTTTCCGGGGCGTATTCTCAACGTTCACGATTCTGATCTCGCGCTGCGCAATGACGACGGCGGTCCGCGTTATCCGGGGCTGCACGCCACGTGCGACGCCATCAACGCCGGTGAGCACGAGACGCGCAGCAGCGTGCATCTCGTCACGAAGCATCCCGACGCCGGCCCCGTGCTCGCGCGCAGCAATGCGTTTCCCGTTGCCCCATTCGTGAGCGTGGCCGCGGTGCGCGGCGAGCAGGACATCGTTCGCGCGTATGCCTATGCGCAACGCGAGTGGATGATGCGCAGCACCTGGGGCGCGCTCGCCAGCGAGGCCCTCGGGCGCCTGATTCCGCAGAAGGCGGCCGCGTGAAATCGATCCGCATCGATGTTGACGGCGCCGTCGGGACCATCACGATCGATCGCCGCGAGCGCTTCAACTCCCTCGATGTCGAGATGGCCCGCGATCTGCGCAAAGCCGGCCTGCAACTCGCGCGCGACAACGCCATCCGCGCGGTGGTGCTGCGCGGCAACGGCGGCGTCTTCTGCAGCGGCGCTGATTTGAAATACATCCGCGGCGGCGGCGACCCCAAAGGCCTCGGATACCTGCAACCCAACTCCGCGTCCCCCGCGCCTCCGCTTGAAACCGTTTCTCACGCGGAGCCGCGGAGAAGCGGAGAAAACCGCTACGGTGACGTCTTCAAGCAGATCCTCGAATACATCCACAGCACGATCTCCGAGATCCGCCGCGCGCCGAAGCCGTTCATCGCCGCGGTCGACGGCATCGCAGCCGCGGGCGGATTCGGCCTGGCCATGTCCTGCGACCTCGTCATCGCCTCCGATCGCGCGATGTTCGAGTGGGCCTACGCGAAGACAGGCCTGACGGGCGCCGAAAGCTCGACCTTCA
>DATLVW010000315.1:0-2380 GCA_035577085.1 Thermoanaerobaculia bacterium | reverse complement strand
ACCGCACCTGAAGCTGCCAGACCGCCGGATGCATCTGCGGCTCACGTAGCAGCACGGGGCTATCGAAGGGCTCACGCCGCAGCGCGCGCACGCTGAAGATCGGGAGCGTGAAATCGGCGCGGAACGGCGCCGTCGAATCGTCCGACCGATAGAGGAGATCGCCGTTGTCCGTCGCGACAATGGCTACTTCGTATTGGCGCCCTTCCGGCGTGTCGAAGTAGCGGTGCGTGAGGTCGGGAAGCAGGACGCGCGCAATGTAGTCGCGATCGAGCTCGACGATCGTGTAGGCCGGACACACGGGACCTCCGCCGGGCGGCCCGGGCTCCCCGCGCGGCATCTCGATGTGCGCCATTCCCATCACGGCGCGATGAATGGCCATCATCTTCATGCGTTCCATCCCGCCGCACGGCACGACGAGCGCGGTCACGCGCGGAATCAGCGGCGGCACAGGACGGCCACCGGCAAACTCGGCGGCGATCATCGGCCGCAGGTCCGCGAGCGCCGCAGGCCACGCGACGGGACGAAGGCTGCGCGTCGCCGGATCGACGAGCTCGATTTTGTCGACTCCGTTTGGCACGAAGTAGATGGCTTTCACGATGCGCGGATCGCGCGACGACGCCGACCACTCGTCATAGACGCGCAGCAGATGGTCTGGAGTCGCTTCCGGAAGCGGCATCTGGAACGCGAAGAACATCCGGGTGAGCTCGTGATCGAAGTCGTCGCCGTAGTGATGCGCGGCGAATTCGATGCCCGCGCGCATTCGCTGGCGCTCGGCATCGGCCATCTCACCGATCCAGCGATACTGCAGCGCTCCGAGCACGACGAGCGCCGCGCCCAGGACCGCCAGCGAGATCAGCGCGGCGATGGCATTGCGGCTGCGCTTCATGCGGTCGAGTCTAGCATCCGTATTTGCGCGGAAATGGCGGCTGGAAGCGGGTTTTACGTTTCTTACAAACAGCTTGCGTGCTGTTGATCACTCCGAGGCGTACGATGCGTACATTGCCCAGCGAAAGGAAACACACACAATGAAAAAGACCATCGTTGTCCTCGTCGCAGCACTCTCAATCGCCGCCTTCGCCTTCGCCCAGGAGCCGGAACATCCCGGCATGATGATGAAGCATCGCCTCGCCATGGGAATGGGCCCGGGTAGCGAAGAGATCGCTTCCGCACTCAACCTCTCAACCGATCAGAAGGTGCAATGGGACGCCATCCACTCGCAGCTCGAAGCGTCCGTGAAGCCGCTCCTCGACCAGCATCGCGCTGCCGAACAGCAGTTGCAGGCTGCCGCAGAAGCCACGAATCCGGATGCCACGGCAGTCGGACGGGCGTTCCTGGCGATGCGCGCCATCGACAAACAGATTCAGGCGACGCATGAATCGACCCACGCGAAGCTCACCGCGATCCTGACGCCCGATCAGAAGGCGAAGTTCGACGCCATGCACGCCAAGATGGAGCACGGCGAGCCCGGACCGATGATGATGCGTCATCACGACGGCGCCCGCGAATAACGCGATCCTGACAGCAATCCGCAGGGCCGCCGCCTCGGCGGCCCTTTTTTTGACAGAATCAGCGGCATGAACGAGCCGCGCATCACTCCCGAGCTCATCGCCTCGCACGGACTCAGCCCCGACGAGTACGCACGCATCGAGCAAATCCTCGGCCGCGCGCCCAACTACACGGAGCTCGGCATCTTCAGCGTGATGTGGTCGGAGCACTGCTCGTACAAATCATCGCGCGTGCACCTTCGCAAGTTTCCGACGACCGGCCCGCGCGTGATTCAGGGTCCCGGCGAAAACGCGGGCGTGATCGATATCGGCGACGGCTGGGTGGCAGCGTTCAAGATGGAGTCGCACAACCATCCGTCGTTCATCGAGCCATACCAGGGTGCGGCCACCGGCGTCGGCGGGATCTTGCGCGATATTTTCACGATGGGCGCGCGGCCGATCGCCTGCCTCGACTCGCTGCGGTTCGGTGAGCTGGATGCGCCGCGCATGAAGTATCTCGTCGACGGCGTCGTACGAGGCATCAGCGGCTACGGCAACTGCATCGGCATTCCCACGGTCGGCGGCGAGACGTCGTTCCACTCGTCCTACAACGGCAACATCCTCGTCAACGTCTTCGCCCTCGGCGTCACGACCCGCGACCGGATCTTCAACGGAACAGCAAGCGGCGTCGGCAATCCGGTGATCTATGTCGGATCGAAGACGGGACGCGATGGCATTCACGGCGCGACGATGGCGTCGGCGGAGTTCGATGACAAATCGGCGGAGAAGCGTCCGGCCGTGCAGGTCGGCGATCCGTTCATGGAGAAGCTCCTCCTCGAGGCGTGCCTCGAGGTGATGAAGACGGATACGCTCATCGGCATCCAGGACATGGGCGC
>DATLVW010000314.1:0-2918 GCA_035577085.1 Thermoanaerobaculia bacterium | reverse complement strand
CATGCAACATCCACGTCGATCTCATCCGCGGCCGCAACGGACACCACGCCGCCGAGTCGATCTTCAAAGCGTTCGCGATCGCATTGCGCGAAGCAAAGAGCGTGGTGGGGACGGACATCCCAAGCACGAAGGGAGTCATTTAGGTCGCGTCGCGCTAACAACAACTCATGATCACGACCCTCATCGACTCCCCCGTCGCCAACGTCGCCAACATCGCGCGTGCCCTCCGCACGGTCGGCGCGGAGCTCCAAGTAACGCGCGATCCCGACGCCATCGCCAGCGCCGAGAAACTCGTCCTTCCCGGCGTCGGTTCGTTCATCGCGGCGATGCGCTGGCTGGAAGAGAACCGCATCGACAGCGCGATTCGCGGAGCCGTCGCAAACGGCGCATCACTGCTCGGTGTCTGCGTCGGGCACCAGCTTCTCTTCGACGTCTCCCTCGAAATGGGTACCACGCGCGGACTCGGCCTGGTGCGAGGCGAAGTGCATAAATTCGAAGGCTCGCTTCCCGTTCCGCAGATCGGATGGAATCGCGTTCAGACCGCAGAGGGCGGAGGATCCACGCTTTTCGAGGGCGTCGGGAACGGTGTGTTTTACTTCGTCAATTCGTACGCCGCTTCGAACGCGCCGGACGAGATTGCGCGCGCCGATTACGGCGGTTCGTTCACCGCGGCAGTGCAGCGCGATCGAATCTTCGGCGTGCAGTTTCATCCTGAGAAATCATCGGCGGCAGGCCTGCGCGTCCTGAGGAACTTCGTCTCATGGACGTGATCCCCTCCCTCGACCTCCTCGGCGGGCAAGTCGTCCGCCTGCTGCACGGCGACTTTGCCAAGGTCACGGCATACGGCGACCCGGAGTCCGTCCTCGATTCGCTCGACGTGCCGCGCGGATCACGCCTGCACCTCGTCGACCTCGAAGCGTCCCGCAGCGGACGTCCGATCGAGTTGGACGTTGTACGACGGCTCGCGAAGCGCGACTTGCGCGTTCAGGTCGGCGGCGGCATTCGCTCGCTCGCCGACGCGCGCGCATGGATCGACGCCGGCGCAGCGAAGGTCGTGATCGGCACCGTCGCGGCCGACTCGCCCGCCGTGCTGCGTGAGATCGTCGATGCTCTCGGCGCCGAGCGCGTCATCGCCGCGATCGATGTCCGCGACGGCATCGTCCGCGTCAACGGATGGGAAAGCAACGCACGGGCCACGCTGGCCGAGGTGCTCGCGCGTGTCGAAGCGCTCGGAATTGCCGAAGCGCTCATCACCGACATCAACAAAGACGGCGCCATGCGCGGGCCATCGTTCGCGCTCTACCGCTCGCTGCAAACGAAGCTGCGCATCATCGCTTCCGGCGGCGTCTCCACCCTCGGCGACGTCGTCTCGCTGAGCCGCATCCGCAGCGTCGGCGCGTGCGTCATCGGACGGGCGCTGCTCGATCGCCGCATGCAACTGGCCGAGGCGCGGGCACGCGTGGCGACGCCGAACGCGATCCCGGAGCGCATCATTCCCTGCCTCGACGTTCGCGATGGACGCGTCGTCAAAGGCGTGAACTTCGTCGATATCCGCGATGCCGGCGATCCGGTCGAATGCGCGGCGCGCTACGAAGCGGAAGGCGCCGACGAGCTCGTGATCCTCGACATCTCGGCGACGGACGCCAATCGCACGACGGCGCTGGAGACCGTACACCGTGTCTCCGAGTCGCTCTTCATCCCCCTCACGGTCGGCGGCGGCGTACGGACGATCGAAGACTTTCGCGCGCTGCTTCGCGCAGGCGCCGATCGCGTCGCCATCAACACCGCCGCGCTTCGCAATCCGCAGCTCATCGCCGACTGCGCTCGCGAGTTCGGCGTGCAAGCCGTCGTGCTGTCGTGCGATGCCAAACGCGTTAACGATCACTTCGAAGCGATGGTGCGCAGCGGCAAAGAATCGTCGGGCGTCGATGCCTTGGCGTGGTGCAGGCAGGCCGAGGAGCTGGGAACCGGCGAGATCCTGCTGACGTCCGTCGACCGCGACGGAACGAACGCCGGATACGACATCGAGTTGTTGCGCGCAGTGACCAGCGTCGTCCGCATCAGCGTCATCGCCTCGGGCGGCGCCGGTTCGCTCGAACACTTCCGCGACGCCATCGAAGCCGGCGGCGCAAGAGCGGTACTGGCGGCGTCGCTCTTTCATGACCGGCGGCTGGCAATTGGGGATGTGAAACGCTACTTGTCCAAGGAAGGGATTCCGGTGAGGTGAGACAGTGGATTAGTGATTAGTAGATTAGTGGATCAGAAGGTCGGGATCTTCCTAAACCTAATCGACTAATCACTAATCCACTCCCTGGGAGCAACGATGAACGATCTGAAATTCGACGCCAACGGCCTCATCCCGGCAGTCATCCAGGACGCTCGAACCGGCGAGGTGCTGACGCTCGCGTACATGAATCAGGAGTCGCTCGATCGCACGCGCGAGAGCGGCGAGACGTGGCTCTGGAGCCGCTCGCGCAACGAGCTGTGGCACAAAGGCGCGACCTCCGGCAACACGCAGCGCGTCGTCGCCATCACAGAAGATTGCGACGCCGACGCCCTCGTAGTCAGCGTGATCCCGAACGGCCCCGCGTGCCACACCGGCGCCCGATCATGCTTCGCAGGCACGCCGCCGCGAACCCTCGACCGTCTCATGAACGTTCTCCGCGACCGCCGAGAGAACGGTCCCGAAGGCTCCTACACCGCGAAGCTCTTCAGCGGAGGCCGCGCCCGCATCGTCAAGAAGATCGGAGAAGAAGCCACCGAAGTGGTCATCGCCGCCCTCAGCGAAACCCGCGACCGCATGATCAGCGAGATCGCCGACCTCGTCTTCCACGTCACCGTCCTGATGTCCGACGAAGGCATCGACTGGAGCGAGGTCGAAGGAGAGTTGGCGAAGAGGGAGAAGTAACGTCTTCTTC
>DATLVW010000313.1:0-7611 GCA_035577085.1 Thermoanaerobaculia bacterium | reverse complement strand
GGCCTCTTCGAACGTGCCGCTGGAAACGCGCTCGCCCTCACCAGCGACAAACTCGCGCAGCTTCTCCGGCGAGCGCGATCCGATCTTCACTTCATGCCCGAGCGCGCCAAACGCGTGCGCGAACGACTTGCCGACGTCTCCCGACCCGAGAATACCGACTTTCATGTTTTTCATGACGGAAGTTTAGCTCTATCCGCAGATGTCGCAGATGGATCGCAGATCTTTAATCTGTGCTCATCTGCGCCATCTGCGGATCAGTCTCCCTGCCGAGCTCGGCAAAGCGACCGGCTCGATCTTCGCACTGCACGGCGCGGGAGGATCTCATGCGTAGAGGAGCTGTCACTTTCGTCATCTTTTTCAGCATAACTTTCATCGGGACAACCGCCTCGGCACAGATCGTCGCCACCCGCATTGCAGCGGCCCAGTTTGTCATCCCAGCCGCCGGCGCACTGGATGGCGGCAACGGAACGTTCTTCCGCAGCGATATCACGATGGTCAATTACCGAAGCACCGTTCAAAATGTCCGCCTGCAATGGCTGCCGCAGACCGTGACAGGCGTCGGTGTGCCGCCAACCGACATCACGATCAACGCGTCGTCCGGAATCGCCAGCGAAGACTTCGTGACCAACATCCTCCATCGTTCAGGCCTGGGAGCGATCCTCGTCTCGGGTATCACCCCCGCCGGCGACTTCGATCCGACCGCGCAGCTCGCAGCCACGTCTCGCATCTGGACGTTCCAGCCCGGCAGCAGTGGAACGACATCACAGTCGTTGCCTGTCGTCTCCACCGCCGACATCAGCAGCACGGTCCAGGTCGTTCTTGGCGCGCGCCGCGACTCGCGATTCCGCATGAACGTCGGAATCGTGAACCTGAGCAGCAGCCAGCAACGCTTCCAGGTCGTCTCCGCCGGCTCGAATGGAACGGACGTGCAAGTGGTGGACGTGGAGGCGATGTCGATGGTGCTGTTCCGAGTCAGCGGCGCCGACAGCGCCATCCCGCTGCAGATTCAGGTCTTCAACACCAGCACGACCGCGCGATCGAATTCCTGGATCGCCTACGCATCGTCCGTCGATAACATCACCGGCGACGCATGGACGACGTTGGGCTCGAACGCGCCGCAGTGATGCGCGGGTCAGGTCTAAAGTGCCGAGTGGGCTGATCGCCTTAGCGACGATCACCTTCGGCACTTTTGCAGTTCGGATGTCGCCCCGTCGTGTCAACCGATCGCGTGATCCGACAAACGGCTCGTCCTCACTTCCCTCCTACCACCACCTGCCCGCCCTTCATCACGAACGACACGTGTTCGATCGTCGTGATGTCGTGCGTGGGGTCGCCGGCGACGGCGATCAGATCGGCGAGGAGGCCGGGGGCGATGCGGCCAAAGCGGTCCTGCTGGCCGAGGATCTTGGCGTCGACGGATGTGGCAGCGAGGAGGGCTTGCGTTGGGGTCATGCCGGCGCGCACCATCCACTCCAGCTCGCGATAGTTGTCGCCGTGCGTGAAGACGCCGACATCACTGCCGCAGCCGATCGTGACATTGTTGGCCATCGCCAGTTTGAACGCGCGCAGGACGTTCTCCATGCTCTTCGTGTAGGGCTTCGTCCCCCGTTTGTACGACTGGAAGTATTCGGAATACGCCTCCTCGGCGGCCAGGGTCGGCAGATAGGCGACGTTGTGCGCGGCCATCAGTTTGAAGACCTCGTCCGTGCCGTTGTAGCCGTGCTCGATCGTATCGACGCCGGCGAGGATCGCGCGGCGCATCCCCTCGGCTGTAGTGGCATGCGCGGACACGGGGCGATTCGCGCTGTGCGCTTCGTCGACGAGCGTCTTCAACTCGTCGAGCGAGAACGTCGGCGTGGCCGGGCTGCTGCCGCGGCCGTAGTCAGCGTAGACCTTCACCCAGTCGGCGCCGTGTCCGATCTGCTCGCGAACCGCACGCAGGATCTCCGCGGTGCCGCTCGCTTCCTGTCCGCCTTTGGTCAGCGGCTCGAACTCCGGCGCGAAACCGCCGGGCCCGGGACCGTAGCTGGCCGTGGCCACGATCGCGCGCGTGGCGACGAAGAGCCGCGGACCGGGAATGCGGCCCTCATCGATGGCGCGCTTGACCGAGACATCGGCGAAACCCGCTCCTTCGGTGCCGAGGTCGCGAAGGGTGGTGAAACCGGCAAGGAGGGTGTCGCGCGCGTGCAGCGTAGCGGCGATCGTTCGATAGGCAAGCGGCTCGTGCAGCACCTGATCGTTCCAGAGCGTCTCGTTGTACGGATGAAGAAGGATGTGTGAGTGCGCGTCGATCAGTCCGGGGAGCAGCGTCATCCCCGGCAGCTCGATCGTCACTGTTTCCGGCGGAATGGCGAGACTCGGCCCGACCGAGACGATCTTCTCGCCGGAGACGAGCACGGCCCACCCTTCGTGTGTGTCGTTGCTCATCGCATCGAAGACACGTTGCGGTTTGAGGAGGATGTAGTTCGGTGCCGCTGGCGCTGCGGCGAACAGCGGCGTAATCGCGATGAGAAGAATGATGATCAACGACGGAACCCGAGCACGCATGAAGAACCTCCGTACGTATTCTGTCGCGAAAAGCGTTTCACGCGGAGGCGCGGAGGACACGGAGAAAGAACCTTCGCGTCTTCGCGTCTTCGCGTGAAACACCCTTGACACCTTCAGGAAGCACAGCGAGGATACGAATCCCTTCCGTGCTCATCGCCTTACGCAGAGTCGTGCTCGGCCTCGCCGTCGTGATCGCCGCGTCGGCGATTCTGCTGCTTTCCGATCTGCAGCACCGCCATCCCGTCGCGCGCGGCGCCAACGCGGCCAGCCATCGATGGAAGCTGTACTTCATTCAACTCAATGACGTCATCGACGTCGAAGATGCCGCCGCCGGCGTGATGGAAGGTTTGCGCGAGTCGGGGCTGAAGGAAGGTCGCGACTTCGAAGTCCGGACGCTGAACGCGCATGGCGACATGGCCACGGTCTCCGCGCTGATCGATGCCGCCGTCACCGGCGGCGCAGACATGCTCATCACCTTCTCGACGCCAACCCTCCAGGCCGCGCTGCGCCGCGCGCAGAACGTTCCCGTCGTCTACAACTACGTCTCGTCGGGATTGAAAGCAGGTGTGGGGAAGAGCAACACCGATCATGCGCCGAACGTCACCGGCGTCAACCTCCTGCCGGCCAACGATGAGGCGTTCGCGATTCTGAAGACGTACTTTCCGTCGGTTCATCGCGTCGGCACGCTGTACTGTCCGGCCGAGACGAACATGGTCGTGTCGAAGGAAGCACTCGATAAGACCGCGAAGAAACTCGGATACGAAGTCGTCTACGTCGCCGCCGACACCGCCACCGACGTGCCCAATGCCGCGGCCGCGCTGATGGGACGCGACGTCGACGCCGTGCTGCAGCTTCCGGGCAACCTCACGGCGTCCGCGTTCGGAAGCATCAGTGACGCCGCAAGGCAGGCGCACATCCCGATTGTGGCCTTCCAGAAAACGCAGGCCATCGGCGGCGCGCTGATCGTCGTAGCCCGCGACTATCGCGACAGCGGACGTCACGCCGCGCACATGGCCGCGCAAATCATGCACGGCGAGAATCCAGGGCGCATCCCGCTCGAGGATTTCGGCAAGACGCGTCTGATCGTCAATCTCGACGCTGCGCGCGCGTTGAACATCACGCTTCCACCGGCGCTCGTCCGATCGGCAAAAGAAGTCATAGGAGCAGCCGTTGGAAATCGTTAAGCAGCGCGACGGCGACTTCCTCCACGTGCGCGTGTCGGGCAGGCTCGACAACCACTGGTCGCAGCCGTTCGACGAAGCCATCGCTGAGATGATTCGCGAAGGCGCGCATCACCTGCGCGTCGATCTCTCCGCGGTGAACTACGTCAGTTCCGCCGGCATCGGCGCGTTGATGACCGCGTATCGCGACACCCGCGAGTTGCAGGGCTCGTTCGTGATCACCGCGGCATCCGAGCGCGTGCGGATGATTCTGCAACTCGTCGAGCTCGAGTCGCTGTTGTTCGGAACGGCGACGGAGCCCGAAGCGCCCACGCCTGCCGCCGAAGGCCCGCGCGCCATCGACTCCGAGAAGGCATTGTTCGAATGCTATCCGCTCGACGGCGCGCGTTCGACCCACCGCTTCATCGGCGATCCCACCCAGATCGCGCGCGGCGGATACGAAGAGACCACTCCGATCACCGCCAGCCCCGATCTCTTCGCCCTCGGCGTCGGCGCCCTCGGCAACAGCTACGACGACTGCCGCGGCCTCTTCGGCGAGTTCGTCGCCGCTGCCGGCAGCGCCGCATACATGCCGACCGACGGCACATCGACGCCCGACTACATGACCCTCTCCGGCGGGCTCGTTCCGGAAATCCAGGCGTTGTACGCAATCGAATTCCGCGGCGCGCCCAGCCATCTCCTGCGCTTCGAAGCGAGCAATCCAGGCGGCACCGTTCCGCTGAGCGAGATCGTCCGCGTCTGCGCCTCGGTCGCCGGCACTCCCGACTTCGGCGTCGTGATGGCCGCCGAAGTCTCGGGACTGATCTGCACGATGTTGCGCCGCTCGCCGGCGCAACCCGATCCCGCGCGATTCGATTTTCCCAACGTGCGCGAATGGCTGTCGTTCATGCCCGAGCATGAGTACGCACGCACCAGCAGCATCGTCGTCGGCTTCGCATCATCGTCTCCATCAGAAGAAGCGCGCGCGTTTCTCCGGCCGGTCAGCGATGCCTTCCGCGGACACTTCCACGCAGCCGTAACCGCATTTCGATCGCTCGCCCGGGGCAAGATCGAGATCGCCGAGGTGTTGGCGCAGGCGTTTCAGGCACGGAGCGTCTTCTCCGTCGTCCACCTGCTGCGCGACAACCGTCCCATCGAGGGCGCAGGCGAAAGCGAGTTCCAGCGCGGTGCATGCTGGATCTTCCCCATCGCGAATGGAGACGCATCGTGACGCTTCTCGTCTCCGCCTGGACGATCGGTCTCATCCTCTCTCTCCTCGCCCTCGGCGTCTACATCAGCTACCGCGTCTTCGCCTTTCCCGACATCACGGCCGACGGCTCGATCACGTTCGGCGCCGCCGTGGCCGCGGCGATGCTCACGCGCGGCATGAATCCATTCGCCGCCAGCGGCGCGGCGTTCCTTGCCGGCTGTCTCGCAGGCGCATGCACCGGCGTCCTGCACACGCGATTCCGCATCAATCAACTCCTCTCCGGAATCCTGGTCATGACCGCGCTCTACTCCATCAACCTTCATGTGATGGGGCAGAGCAACCTGCCGCTGCTCTCCGCGAGAACGCTGACGACGTACGCCGAACGCATCGGCCGACGGCTCAGCGGCGGCGACACCGCGATGCTCCTCGGCTGGCCCGTCAGCGCGCGCGAGCTCGGCTCGTTGCTGCTGATTGCCGCGGTCGTCCTGCTCGTCGCCATCGCCGCCTATCTCTTCTTCCGCACGAACCTCGGCAGCGCCATGCGCGCCTCCGGCGACAACGCGCAGATGATCCGCGCCCTCGGCGTCAGCGTCGAGAACATGATCATCCTCGGCCTGGCCATCTCCAACGGCCTGATCGCATTCGCCGGCGCCCTCCTCGCGCAATACCAAGGCTTCGCCGACGTCCAGATGGGAATCGGCATGGTGGTCTGGGGCCTCGCCAGCGTCATCATCGGCCGCGCCCTCGTCGGCTCCGACAGTCTCGGCTCGGCCCTGACCGGTACGATCATGGGCTCCGTCCTCTTCCGCCTCATCATCGCCGTCGCCCTGCGATGGGGCCTCAACCCCAACGACCTGAAACTAGTCACCGCCATCTTCGTCTTCGGAGCATTAGTCCTGCCGATGGCCCTCGGAGTGCGGACGTCTCGTCCGCGGCCATCCGGGCGTCCCCGCCCGGATGGTTTGATCCCGCGATGACTGAACAGAATCGGATCACAACCATGCTCCAACTTAGCAACCTGACAAAAACCTTCTTCCCCGCCACCCCCAACGAAGTCCGTGCGCTTCAGGGCGTAAGCCTCGACATCAACGAAGGCTCCTTCGTCATCGTCATCGGCACCAACGGCTCCGGAAAATCGACACTACTCAACGCCGCCGCCGGCACCTTCCCCCTCGATCACGGCACGATCACGCTGGCCGGACGCGACGTCACGAAATGGCCCGAACACCGCCGCGCCGCGATGATCGGCCGCGTCTTCCAGAACCCGTTCAGCGGCACCGCACCCAACATGACCGTCGCCGAAAACCTCGCCCTTGCCGCCCGCCGCGGCCAGCCCCGAGGACTCGGAGCCCTGCTGCCGGCGAAGCTTCACGCCGAACTGCGCGACCGCGTCGCCACACTCAACATGCAACTCGAAACGCGCATGAACAACCCCATCGGCACCCTCTCCGGCGGCCAACGCCAGGCCCTCACATTATTAATGGCCACCTGGCGCAGACCCGACCTCCTCCTCCTGGACGAGCACACCGCCGCCCTCGACCCCAAAAGCGCCGACCAGATCGTCCGCCTCACCCAACGTATCGTCTCGGAACACCACCTGACCACCCTGATGGTCACCCACTCCATGCAACAAGCCGCCACCCTCGGCACCCGCATCGTGATGATGAACCAGGGCCGCGTGTCAGCCGACATCGGCGGCGCCGACCGCCGCCGCATCCGCGCCGAGGACCTCGTCCGCAGATTCGAAGAAATCCGCCGCGATGAACAACTCGATGTTTCGGCCGCGGAGATGTTGTGGGAGATGTACGTGTAGCGGCGACGTTCGACCCAGGTAGGCCGGGTCATCGAACTGCGGTCGCAACTACGCCTTTTCGCGCCACTTCGCGAGAACGACATCGATTGGTTCTCGAACTTGCGCGCGCGCCTCGGGGCGATCGACTCCGGCAGCCATCAGCGCATCGTATTGAGTGTGACGATGGCGGACGTAGGCTTGCACCGCGAGATCGATCGCGGCTGGGTCGAAGTCCTTTGCGCTGGCAGTACGTCCGATTCGTTTCGAGTGCACCTGGCAAGCGTGCACGGCGATTGCCTCTGGTGCCTCCGCGGGGGCGCCCGGATACCGCTTGCGAATCTCGTCTGCAAACTTCCCGACGTACTCGGCGTCGCGCTCGGCGCGGCGTTCCGCATCAGCCTCTCTCCGCCGCTCGCGAACTTCTGCATCGTCGAGACACTCCTCTTCGGCACGGGCGAGCGCCTCAGCCGAGACCAGAATGCCCTGGCGCTCATATCGCTTTCGCGAGCGGCTGAACCGCAGGACGATGGCGCGCAACGGTGAGTAATTCGATGCCCGGCGCGTGATGCAGGCGTCTCCGGCGGGAACGTACGCGAGATGCCCGAGGTCTGCGCAGTCGATGCAGAGTCCCCGCGGACCTTCCTTCCTGAGCAGGTTGCCTTTGAACAACTCACGGCCACACTCATCGCACTTTGAGTCGCCCCGGCTCACAAGCTGGAAAACCACAATGTCTTCGCCGACCACGACATCATTCTCGCCGCTCGAAATGCATCAGGCAATCACGAAGTGTTTTACGCTGTTCCCATGAGCAGAACGATCGAAGCCGAGTACATCTCCGACGAGAAGGTTCTCAGGCTTACTGAGCTGCTTGCGGGGTTCGGAACCACTAGAAAGTGCGTGTG
>DATLVW010000312.1:0-3135 GCA_035577085.1 Thermoanaerobaculia bacterium | reverse complement strand
TGTGATGCTCCCGCGCCCGCCTTCCTGCACGTCCGCACTCGTCCGCCACACAGTACGATCCTGTCCAAAAGCGGCGACAGTAGTGAGCGCCGCGAAGATGAAGACCGCTGGTATTCGTTTCATGGGTGCCTCCAAAAGCTGAGAGGGCGCAAGAGCGCTGCCAGTAACGGTGTCCTCGCGCGTCTTGCGGCGGGAAAGCAGAGACCAGGGATTAGAGACTAGAGATCAGGAGCGGCTGGGGAGCTCTTCTGATCCCTGATCTCTGGGTTGAACTCTAGTCTCTGATCTCTCGCTCAATGCGCGCAACCTCGAACACCGTGCACACTCCGACCGAAAAGCGCCGCCCCCCACCCGGCCAAATGAGGGGCGGCACATAACGGTGGCTACTTCTTCGTCACGTCGTCGAGGGCTTTGTCGAAGAGGTCGGCGACGCTTTCCGGCTCGGCGGTCTTGGCTGCGGCCGGACGGGGCGCCATGAAACCCCTCGCGCCGGGCGGCAGTTCGGCCGGGGTCGGGTTGACCCCTACCTTGCCGAGATGGAGCGTGCTGTGATGAAGGCGCTGAACCGGAGCTGAGGGGCGGAGGTCCGAAAGGTGTCTTCCGAGGGGGGCGAAAAGGGGCATTTCGGAGCAATCCAAAGTTGCTACGGATCAATCCAAAGTTGCTACTTAGGAAAGAAAAGATGCTGCGTAGGAAAGAGAAGATTCTCCGCAGGAAAGCAAAGTTGCTGCGGAGCTTCAAAAAGATTCTCCGTAGGGGGGAAAAGTTCCTACGGAGCATCAGAAAGCTTCTCCGTAGGGGAAAAAAGATGCTACGTAGGAATCCAAAGATGCTACGTAGGAAAGAAAAGATCCTACGGAGCAATAAAAAGTTTCTACGGAGGAAAAAAAAGATCCTCCGTAGGAAAGAAAAGTTTCTCCGTAGCAATCCAAAGATGCTACGTAGCAAAGAGAAGATGCTCGAATCGGTCGTTCCGGGCGGCAGAGGGTCAGACCGCTGCTTTCCTGGAAGTTGTAACTCGTTGATAGCCAGTTACTTGGGCTCCGGAGCGCCGGTGTCTCGCTGCCGAGGCGACCTAACCTAACTCCGCGATGCCACCATCTGTCCCCCGATCCAGCATTCGCGGACGACGCGGTCGTCGCCCGTGAAGATCAGGCCGGCAAGGAGGTCTTCGACGGATGACGCTCGCTCGCTACGCAGCTCCACCAGCGGCGTCGACTTCAGATCGAGCATCACGAAGTCGGCGGATTTCTCTGGTTCGAGACTGCCGCACTCATCGCCGAGGGAGAGGGCGCGTGCCCCACCGAGCGTGGCCAGGTACCAGAGCTGGATCGGGCTCAGCGAGACGCCCTGAACCTGCTGGACCTTGTACGCATCGGCCATCGTCGTGAACATCGACGGCGTCGTTCCCGCTCCGATGTCCGTGCCGAGACCGACGGCGACACCTGCTTCGAGCGTATGGTGCAGGCGGAAAAGACCGCTGCCGAGGAAGAGGTTGGAGTTCGGGCAGTGAGCGATGCGGGATCCGCGGCGCGCCAGCAGCTCCAGCTCTTCTTCACTGAGATAGACGCCGTGCGCGAGCACCGTCCGCTCGTCGAGCAGGCCGTAGCGGTCGTAGACATCGGCGTACTCGGCCTCAGGGAAGAGGTCGTGGACCCATTGCACTTCGTTGCGGTTCTCGGAAATGTGCGTGTGAACGTAGGCGTCCGGGAACTCGCGCTTGAGCTGGCCGGCGGCCTCGAGCAGTTCCGGCGTCGACGTCGGCGCGAAGCGCGGCGTGATGGCGTAGCGGAGCAAACCACGCTTATGCCATTTCTGCAGGAGTGCCCGGCTCTGTTCGTAGGAGTCGCGCGCCGTCTCCAGCAGCGAGTCCGGCGCGTTGCGGTCCATCATCGTCTTGCCGATGATTGCCCGGAACCCGCGCCGCTCCGCTTCCGCGAAAAAGATGTCGGTAGCTTCTTCGTGAATCGTCGAGAAGATGAGCGCGCAAAGCGTTCCGTTGCGAAGCAGCTCCTCGAAGAAGATGCGAGCCACCATCGCCGCGTGGACCGGATCCCGGAACTTCGCCTCGGTCGGAAACGTGTAGCGGTTCAGCCACTCGAGCAGATCGCCGCCGTACGATCCGATCATCTCGAGCTGCGGCGCGTGAAGATGGGTATCGACGAATCCCGGCGCAATGACGATGTCACGTCCCAGTTGCGTCAGGCTGGAGCTCTGCCGCGGTACGTCGCGCCAGTCGCCGATTCCGACGATGCGCTCGCCGTCGATAGCCAGAAAACCATCGTCGTAGTACTTGTAGGACTTCGCCGGATTCGTGGCGAAGGGATCAGCAATGGGCGTGAAGACCCTGGCCCGAAAGACTCTCACGCGTGCATTTTGTCACGCGATCAGGCGCCGGACGGAATCTCTTCTTCCGGCTCGCCCGTCCCGATCAATTTCTCGAGCACGATGGCCTGATGCGATCCGCTGACGACAGCTACCTGCTCGGGTCCATCAAGCGACGCGGAGAGCTCGATCGATGTCTTCGTCACCGACTCGATGAAGGTCATCGGCAGTGAAGGTTGCGCCTCGATCTCGCGCCGCGTCCTGGCCGCACGCTCTTCCGCATCACGGAATTCTTTGTTGAAGATGAGCAGCGATGGCGCCACTTTCTCGTACAACTCGGCTGTCGCGCGGACGTCATCGAGACAGTAGTCGGCGATCTCCCGATGCCGCCCGGCGCGATACCACGTCTCGACCGAACGTCCGTCGAGACCTTCACCTTTCGACGTCTCGACCCCGAATACTTTGCAGGCCAGATCGAGATTGAATTTGAATTGACGCGCGTTCGTCGTGCCGAAGAAGTTGAGTACTTCGCGAAGGTCGCAGTTCGGATGGTAGCCGTAACGGTAACCGACGAGATCGCGTTTCGGGACGATGCCGTTGATCGCCGAGCGGATCATCAGGAACGGCCCGTCGAACTGTCGGCCGTTGAAGGTGATGAAGCGCGAATCGCTGTCGAAGAACTCCCAGAATTTCTCCAGGATCTGCTTCTCACTGCCGGACATGTACGTCCGCGAACCGCTTTTCTCGACTGCGAGCTGCGTTTGTCCGGGGACTTCGTACATCGCGCAGGAGCGACCGTCTTCGATGTTG